>NZ_JAWMPW010000034.1:0-26592 GCF_033101115.1 Vibrio sp. TH_r3
TTTTAGCGGTAACCCTTGTGGGCTCTGCCGTGTCAGTGAGGCGCATTATAGAGAAGCCATTTACTTTAGCAATACTTTTTTTACGTTTTTTGATAAAAAAATACGCTCAGATTCAATTAGAATTTTGAGCGCACTTTGCTACCATCTTACACATAAGTTAATAACAACTTATCCACAGACTTGTTATATATTGAGTAATTATTGGTCGACTTAGATACCTAACCCGCCTTCTTGAAGGTCATCATCTTCATGTAAACCACACTCTCTTTTTAATCCAAAGAAGCGAGTTTCTTCTTCACTCATACCCGGTTGCCATTTTTTTGTTGTATGAACATCACCTAAAGATAAGTAACCTTCTTCTCTTAATGGATGATATGGCAGATTATTCTCGATTAAATACTCGTGTACTTCTTTATTTGACCAATCAGCAATAGGTAAAAATTTAAAAACACCATTTTGGATAGAGAGTATTGGTAAGTTTGCCCTCGAATTAGATTGATCTCTCCTTAAACCGGATAACCAAACGTTCACTTCTAATTCTTGCAATGCTCTACGCATGGGTTCAACTTTATTAAGCTTATTGTATTTCTCAATTCCACTTACGCCCTGTTCCCATAGTTTGCCATACTTCGCCTCTTGCCAACTTGCACTTTCAACGGCACGGAAAACTTTTAAGTTTAGGTTGAGTTTATCTTTTAACTCATCAATAAAACGGTAAGTCTCGGCAAATAAGTACCCTGTGTCCGTTAGTATTACTGGAATATCAGGTTTGATTTCATTAGAGAGATGCAACATCACAGCAGCCTGTATACCAAAACTGGATGACACAGCATGATTTCCGGCTAAGTTGTTTATTGCCCACTCTACTCTTTGTTGAGCAGACATGGCTTCTAACTCAACATTAATTTCTGCAAGCTTTAAGCTTTGTTCAACTTTGTTAAGCTTAGTAAGCTCATCTAAAACCAAAACTGCTGGAGATGTATCAAGCATAAAAATCTCTCTTAGAGATAATGACTTCTTCTATAATTCCAGTTCTTATCGTGAAATCGCCAAAGCATTCATTATCATTACGTTCTGTTGCCCATCTACCTACCAACAAATCGATCTCTTCGAGTATTTGTTTGTCAGTAATATTCTCTTTGTACATTTTAGGCACTCGAGTACCAGCTCTGTTTCCACCTAAATGCAAATTGTATCGACCTGGAGCTTTGCCAACTAGGCCTATTTCAGCCAACATCGCTCGACCACAACCATTAGGACAGCCTGTTACTCTCACAATGATATTGTCATCTTCCGGTAAATTGTGTTTTTTCAATATACCTTCGATATCAGTAACAAACTCAGGCAAAAATCGTTCTGCTTCTGCCATTGCAAGTGGACAAGTTGGGAATGCTACGCAAGCCATTGAATTTTGTCTTTGTACTGAAACACTATCATCAATCAAACCATGTGCTCGAGCGATCTGATCAATGCGTTCTTTTTGATCAGCAGACACACCTGCAACGATCAAATTCTGGTTAGCCGTCATACGAAAATCGCCTTTGTGTATTTTCGCGATTTCGGCAACACCTGTTTTTAAAGGTTTGTTTGGGAAATCTAGTAATCGACCATTCTCGATAAACAGTGATAAATGGTAATTTCCATCCACCCCTTTTAGCCATCCAATGCGATCACCTCGAGTAGTAAATTCATAAGGTTTACTTTCTGAAAATTGAATCCCTGCTCTTTTTTCTACTTCCGCTTTAAAAACATCAATTCCGACACGATCTAATGTGTATTTGGTTTTTGCATTTTTACGGTTGGAACGATTTCCCCAGTCACGCTGAGTCGTAACAACAGCAGCTGCTACTTCTAAGGTGTACTCTAGAGGAATATAACCAAAATCGTCCGCTCTTCTTGGGTAGGTTGAAGTATCACCGTGCGTCATGGCTAAACCGCCACCAACAAGAACATTAAACCCTACTAATTTCCCTTCATGTGCTATAGCAACAAAGTTAAGGTCATTGGCATGAACATCAATGTCATTATTAGGTGGAATAACTACCGTAGTTTTAAATTTACGTGGAAGATACGTGCTGCCAAGTATTGGTTCTTCATCTGTCGTTTCAACTTTTTCACCATCTAACCAGATCTCTGCATAAGCTCGAGTTTTAGGTAATAGATGCTCACTTATTTTTTTTGCCCATTCATAAGCTTCTTGGTGTAATTCAGATTCGATCGGGTTACTGGTACATAATACATTACGGTTTACATCACCGGCTGTTGCTATCGAATCAATGCCAATGGCATTAAGTGTTTGATGCATCAGCTTAATGTTTGGTTTCAATACACCATGGAATTGAAATGTTTGTCTTGTCGTTAGTCGAATACTGCCATAGTGAGTATGTTCATCTGCAAACTTATCGATTGCCAACCATTGCTTGGGGTTAATTATTCCGCCCGGCATACGGGCTCGAAGCATTACATTATGTAACGGTTCTAGTTTTTGTTTCGCTCGCTCGGCTCTAAAGTCTCTATCATCTTGTTGGTACATGCCGTGAAAACGAATCAGTTGAAAATTATCAGCAGTAAATCCGCCAGTAATACGATCATTTAAATCTGCTTCGATTGTTCCTCTCAGAAAATCGCTTTCGGCTTTTAGTCGCTCATTATCAGAAAGAGGACCTAATACTTTGCCCAACACAACTTGATCACTCATTAGTATACATCCCTCTGATAACGCTTATCTTTGCGTAGATTGTTAATAAATTCTTCTGCTTTTTCTTGGCTAAGTTGACCTTGATTTTGTGCGATAGTAACGAGAGCTTCGTTAACATCTTTAGCCATACGTGTTGCATCACCGCAAACGTAAATATATGCACCTTGCTCTATCCACTGCCAAACTTGTGAGGCATTTTCTAATAATCGGTCTTGTACATAGACTTTTTGTTGTTGGTCGCGACTGAATGCCACATCGAGTTTTGTAAGCACGCCTGACTTAAGGTATTTTTGCCATTCAACTTGATAAAGAAAATCTTGTGTAAATGTTCTATCCCCAAAGAATAGCCAGTTCTTACCTTCTGCATCTCTATTTTCGCGTTCTTGAATAAAACTTCTGAAAGGAGCGATACCGGTTCCAGGACCAATCATTATAACCGACGTAGAGTCATCACTTGGGAGCTTAAAATTATTGTTATTTTCGATAAAAATCTTAACTTCACCTCCCTCTTCTACTCTCTGAGCGAGGAAGCCTGATGCTCCACCATAACGTGCTTCATCACCTTTTTGATACTCAACTAAACCGACAGTTAAATGTACTTCATCTTCAACTTCAGCTTGACTAGATGCGATAGAATAAAGACGTGGTGTTATTTTACGCAGCAATCCAATTAACTCATCAGCAGTAAGCTTGGTTTTTTTCTCTGCAAACACATCAATAATTTGAGTGTTGGCTGAGTAATTTCTCAATTTATCTTTATCTTCAACCAGTTTTTGTAGTTTTTTACTAGCCGATAACTCCGCATACTTAGTAACGAGTTGTGGATTACTTGCTGTAATTTCAAACTTGTTAATAAGCGCTTTGCGAATTGAAAGACTTTCACCTGCCACTTCCACACTTTCAATACCAGATAGTCCGACTTGATTGAGGATTGCATCAACTAATTCAGTACTATTTTCATACCATATACCTAGAGCATCACCTGGCTGATATGTGATACCTGAACCATCTAAATCAATTTCAATATGACGCACGTCTTTACCAGAGTCACGTCCTGTGATTTTTTGATTAGTTAAAAGTGATGCGCTAAATGGATTCTGCTTATTGTATTCACTATGTGTGGTCTGAGTAACTGGTAATACATCAGTTTCTGACGGTACGCTAGAAGCAAAAGCTTGCTTCACATTATTTAGCGCATCGATAACCCAAGCTCTAGCTGACTCTTCGTAGTCGACATCGCAATCGAGGCGTTCTACAAATGGTGTGGCGCCAAGCTTACTTAGGAAGCTATCGAAATCTCTACCTGTTTGACAATAAAATTCGTAGCTGGAATCACCTAATGCAATCACACCATACTGTAATCCTTCCAGCTTTGGTGCTTTCTTAGATTGTAAAAACTCATGCAGTTCAATGGCATTATCTGGTGGCTCACCTTCTCCATTGGTGGAGGCAACAATAATAACATGTGTTTCTTTAGCTAAATTTTTACCTTTATAATCGCTAGCATCAAATAATTCAGCATCAATACCTTGTGCTAAAGCTGAGTCTTTTAATGATTCAGCAACACCTTTTGCATTTCCAGTTTGAGATGCATAGATAATAGATAGCTTTCTAGCGGGTTGCGGATTACTTTGTGTTGTAATTTGATTCAATGGCGCTTCTGCACCAACAGATTGATTCTGGCTTATTCCCCAAAAATACCCACTTACCCAAGCAAGTTGTTGAGGAGAGAGTTCAGATATAGCTTGCGTTAGTTGATCAGACTGTTGATCATTCAACGGGCTTGCTAATGCAGAGAGTTGCTTTGATACCATTGTCACATCATTCCTATTAATTTTGTGACAATAGATTAACCATTCCTAGTAATAACAAGAAAGAATGGATATTTATGTTTTATAACTTTTAGAGATAAGAGAAGGACTACGTATCAATTTATTACTTTTCTTCTACTCTAACTTGATTAAAACCGACGGCCATTGCAGACCTAGATGCAATATCTAAATCAAAATATTGACATCCTTCGCCTTGAGAATCAGTCAATAATACTAATCCTCCTTTGGTATGCCTAAACTCAACGATCCAACTTCCATCAGGTAATGAAGGTTCAATAATAGCTTCAACCAATTGTTTTTCTTTATATAAAACTTTTAATTCTGTCAGCGTCATAGCAATCATCCCTATTACTCGTTAGCTATGTGATATTTCTAGCACGTAATAAGCATGGTTCATAAGGCGGTATAAGTTAAATATTTTTTGTAATTTTATTATTCAGAGGTAAGGAATCGATAGACAAATAGGCTTATTTTTCGATGAACTAAGCTTTATATCAACTTCTACACCATGTTTAAACATAGTGTAGAGTGGGAACATTGAAGAGTATAAAAAGAAAACCGTTTCACCAATAAACGGCTAACGGGCAGAAGCAATATAGTTTTTATATAACCAAATACCAATACCAACGGCGATCAACCAAGGCAATAACTTAAATAACAAACCAACTAGCCCCATAAGGAACATCGCCAATAGAGACACAATAACAGCGATAAAAACGGTCACCATGCTCAGGCCAGTAAAAAATAAAATACCAACAAAAATCAAAAAAAATAATATCTCAAACATAACTCTATCCTATTCAATGTTAATTTAAAGTGTAAACATACTCACAAATTATATTACGCAGGAATCGAGCCAAACTCTAAATAAAAATAATCCTTATTTTTCAATAGGTAATACAATCCATAATATAGAAAAATCCCAAACTGGTAAATATGACCAACTTAGTGGTGATATTTACACATTAAGCTCTTGAGGTATTTTAGCCAGTGCTGTCTCTACAACTTCGAGACCTGCTCCCTTTTTATGGGCATTTTCACTAATGTAACGACGCCATTGACGAGCACCTGGCATACTTTGAAATAATCCAAGCATATGTCTGGTCATGTGACCAAGGTAAGCACCTTGTTCTAGTTGCTTTTCTATATATGGGTACATTTCTCGAACAATATCAGTACGCTTTTTGACAGGTTCATCACTACCAAAAATCAGTTGATCAACCTGCGCTAAAATATAAGGACTTTGATACGCTTCCCTACCTATCATTACACCATCAAGATGTTGTAAGTGCTCCACACTATCTTGTAACGTTTTTATTCCACCATTTAAGCTAATATTTAAATACGGAAAATCTTGTTTCAATTGATAAGCACGATCGTAATCTAGAGGAGGAATTTCTCGATTTTCTTTCGGACTTAACCCACTAAGCCACGCTTTACGAGCGTGAATAGTAAAATCAACACATCCTCCCTGTTGATTTACCTTAGTGATAAAGTCACACAGAAATTCGTAAGAATCCAAATCGTCAATACCAATACGAGTTTTTACGGTAACCGGAATACCCACCACATCTTTCATCGCTTTAATACAGTCTGCAACAAGATCAGGTTCTGCCATTAAACAGGCACCAAAACGACCGTTTTGAACACGATCTGAAGGACAACCAACATTTAAATTTATTTCATCGTATCCACGTTCTTGCGCTAATTTTGCACAGGTTGCCAGATCACTTGCATTCGACCCACCTAACTGTAAAGCAACAGGATGCTCTTCCTGATTGTAAGCAAGAAAATCATTTTTACCATGAATTATCGCTCCTGTTGTCACCATTTCAGTATAGAGTAGCGATTCTTTGGTCATCAGACGATGAAAGTAACGACAATGTCTATCCGTCCAATCGAGCATGGGTGCCACTGAAAAGCGTGAAGAGGCGTATTTGTTAGTTTTATCTGGATTTATCATGTTTTCTCTGAAGTTCAAGTACTGCGTAGCGATACATTAACGATTTTAAAATGCGTTCAACTTCTTTCGCTACTAAATAGTATCGTTAATAATAATTTTCGCATTATACACAGAGAAAACCTAAAAAATCGTTCAATCTAATACTCAAACTAAGAATCGCAACACTTTCATCGCAAAAGTCATAGATCGCTTTCGATTAACTTGATCCTTGGTAGCCTTTTCGCTTAGGGTAGAGTCTGTTTTCCAACTGTGCTGTTTGGAAAATTAGTGTATTATTATAAGGGTCCAGTTTTAAAGGTGAGTAATTTGGACAATATGTTACTTGAGCATGTATCAGGTATTTGTGAAGCTCGTGGGGTGAGATTTACTCCTCAAAGAAAACGAGTATTTGAGCTTATATGCACAAATAAAAGTGCTTCAAGTGCTTATGATCTTTTAGAACAACTAAAAGAGAGTGAGCCTCAAGCCAAACCACCAACAATATATAGAGCTCTAGATTTTTTACTAGAACAAGGATTCATTCATAAAGTTGAATCTAACAATAGCTTTATATCCTGTTGTTCATGTGGTCAAAATAAGCATTACTCACAACTTTTTATATGTGACAATTGTGGTAATGTGGTTGAAATACAAGATGATAATCTGATGACCTTGCTTGCTGATAATGCTGCAACGCATGGTTTCAAAATAACGAATCATGTCATTGAAACACACGGTATTTGTAGTACGTGTTCTTCAGGCATCGACCAATAAGAAAGAATGTTATGCGCGCTGAATTTGTAAACCCGTTTTTAGCTTCATTAATGAATGTGTTAAAAACAATGGCTTCTTTAGAGCTAAAACCGCAAAAACCGAGAGTAAAAAAAGATGAAATTGCTCGTGGTGACGTCTCTGGACTAATCGGTATGGTTGGCGATAAAAGTAAAGGTTCCATGTCGATTACTTTTGACGAAAGTCTTGCATTAGAAATAATGCAAAATATGCTCGGTGAACGACCAAACGGTATAAATGAAGAAGTGACTGACTTGGTAGGTGAAATAACCAATATGGTAACCGGTGGAGCTAAGCGAATCTTATCCGATAGTGGCTTTGAGTTCGATATGGCAACGCCAATAGTAGTTTCAGGAAAAGGTCATACTATCCGCCATAAATGCGATGGAGCAATTATTATTATGCCATTTACCTCTGAATGGGGAAATGCATTTATTGAAATTTGCTTCGAGTAAAAATATCCTTTTTGAGATTAAAATTAAAGGTTGGTACTGTGCACCAACCTTTTTTATTTTTACTATTTTAAAAACAATCTTTTATGCTTTAAACGCTTTAAACGCATTGATCAAACCATTAGTTGAACTATCATGAGAATCGATTGGAGACTCATCGGCTAGTTCAGGCAGAATCTGATTAGCAAGCTGCTTACCAAGTTCCACTCCCCATTGGTCAAAAGTAAAAATATTCCAAATAACACCTTGGACAAAGATTTTATGCTCATACATTGCGATTAAATTACCTAATGTACGTGGTGTAATTTTCTTAACCAGAATAGAGTTGGTTGGCCTATTCCCTTCGAAAACTTTGAAAGGAACTAAAGTAGCCACTTCTTCCGCTGTTTTTCCTGCAGCGATAAACTCAGCTTCAACTTGTTGTTTGTTCTTACCAAAGGCCAACGCTTCTGTTTGGGCGAAGAAGTTAGACATTAATTTTTGATGGTGATCGCCTGCCGGATTATGACTCAGTGCTGGCGCAATAAAATCACAAGGTATAAGTTTGGTTCCTTGATGTATCAACTGATAAAAAGCATGTTGACCATTAGTACCTGGCTCACCCCAAATAATAGGACCAGTTTGATAATCTACCGGTTCGCCATTTCGATCAGTAAATTTACCATTCGATTCCATATTTCCTTGTTGGAAATAGGCGGCGAAGCGATGCATATATTGGTCATAAGGTAAAATTGCTTCTGATTCCGCTCCATAGAAATTGTTATACCATAGGCCAATTAAGGCCAAGATGACCGGAATATTTTTCTCAAATGGTGTCTCGACAAAGTGGTTGTCCATTTCATGAGCACCAGTTAACAATTCTACATAATTGTCATAACCGACGCATAGTGCAATAGATAAGCCGATAGCTGACCATAAAGAGTAACGACCACCAACCCAATCCCAAAATTCAAACATGTTTTCGGTATCAATACCAAACTCGGATACCGCCTGGCTGTTAGTGGAAAGTGCAGCAAAATGTTTAGCAACGTGAGCCTCATCACCTGCAGTTTCAAGGAACCAACTACGTGCAGAATGAGCATTAGTCATAGTTTCTTGCGTGGTGAATGTTTTAGATGCAACCAAAAATAAAGTTGTCTCTGGGTTAACCTTTTTTAAAGTTTCAACAATATGAGTACCATCTACATTGGAAACAAAATGCATGTTCAAATGATTTTTATATGGTGTTAACGCTTCAGTCACCATATAAGGACCAAGATCTGAGCCGCCTATACCAATATTAACGACATCAGTAATTGCCTTACCTGTGTATCCTTTCCAATCACCTGATATAACTTTATCTGTAAACGCTGCTATTTTGTCCAAAACCGCATTAACTGCTGGCATGACATCTTCACCATCGACCATAATCGGTTTATTACTGCGATTACGAAGTGCTGTATGTAGTACAGCACGATTTTCTGTTTGGTTTATTTTCTCTCCAGAGAACATCGCATCCATTGCGGCTTTAAGTTCTGTTTCTTCTGCCAGAGCAAACAGCTTGTCCATTGTTTCTTGGGTAATTAAATTTTTGGAGTAATCGACTAAGATATCGTCACCAAACGTAGTAGAAAACGTTGAAAAACGATCGTCATCTAATGCAAATAACGTTTTAAGCTCCATATCTTGTGCAGATTCATAATGGGAGGTTAATGCCTTCCATGCTTGCGTTGTAGTTGGATTAATATTTTTTAACATTATGTAAGTCCTGTTATTACAGTAGGTTAAACTCAATAAAGCGTAAACAGATGTCGACAATAATTGAGTCCCTAATTTAAAATGAAAATGAAAATGAGTTCGCTTTAAAAAATGACAACTTGTCTAGTGCTATCTTAATCTCTATGAAAGCTAAAAGGCTTTCAAACAACAATCTTAATGATTTTTTATCGTTGTCATTTTTATCGTTGTAGTTGTTATCATTATAACTTTATCGTTTTAATTTTTATGATGTCATTAATAATCTACATGATTATGACGTATCGTCTCTTTGAGAATATTGAGATACATCAGATCACTAGTTTTAACTGCTCTGCATCACAAATAAAAGTACTTTCTACAAAAATTTATTACTAAACCTCAAATCTAAACTTTTTCTCTAATACTCAAGCTAAACGCTATGCAAAGTCGTTCAATTCAAATTTTCTATGTGATCCAGTTAACTTAACTCTAATAGTTTGTGACATACAAAATAGAGATTTGTTCAATAGAACAAAAACCAGACTATTTTTGATTAGATATTTAAACATTCATCTAATGTCATACAAGATGACATAGGGCATGATAACTACCAATAAACTTAATCTTGTTATTTATTTTTTATATAAATTTGCAGAAGATAAACAATATTCTTCTTAAAAACAGTCAAATTAAATGTACGAAAAAACTTAAAAAAATTAAAGAGGCATCATGTTATCTTATATTTTTCGACGTTGTTTAATAGCCATACCGACACTTGTAATAATATCAATCGTCTCATTTATTATTATTCAAATACCACCCGGTGATTTTGTCGATGCCTATATATCAGAAAGAATGGTTATAGATGGTTCAATTAATGATGTTGATGCTCTAAGAGAAAGTATTCAGGCTGAACTTGGCATTAGCGATAGTATGATAATTAATTATTTTAATTGGATAAGTGGATTTCCAAGTGGTGATTTTGGCTATTCTTTTCAACACCAAAAGCCGGTACAAGAATTAATTTGGGGCAAGCTAGGATTAACATTTTTAATCACCTTTATTACCTTAATATTCACTCTAGTTACTGCTTTTTTTACTGGTATATTAACCGCGTTAAAACCCTATACTTTATTTGATTATATCGTCAGCTTTTTTGGGTTTTTAGGACTAGCTATTCCTAATTTTCTTCTTGCTTTGTTGTTAATGTATTTATCCCTAAATTGGTTTGGTAGCCCTTTCTCTGGCTTATTTTCACAAGAATATATAAACGCTCCTTGGAGTGTCAATAAAGTACTGGACGCCATGCAACACATTTGGATTCCCGTTATTGTTGTTGGCACTGCTGGCACAGCAAGCAAAATACGAATAATGCGTGCAACTATGATGGATGAACTCCATAAACCTTATGTTGATACTGCTCGGTCTAAAGGGCTTCCTACCTATAAAGTAGTCCTTAAATATCCAGTAAGACATGCGGTTAACCCTTTAGTATCAACTATTGGATGGATGTTACCTGAACTTGTTTCTGGCAGTGCCATCGTAGCAATTGTATTAAGTTTGCCAACTACCGGACCATACTTATTAGAAGCGTTGAGAAGTCAAGATATGTACCTTGCTGGTACCTTTCTAATGATGCTCGCTGTACTCACCATTATTGGTACTTTGATCTCTGACATTTTACTTGCCTTGTTAGATCCACGCATTCGTCTATCTTAGGAGATATTATGACGTCGCAATCTATTCTTGAGCCGAATGATTCGGATAAAAAAAATCATCCAAAACTGGATGAATTACATGAAGATAAAGGTAATGATATTTTTTATGCATCAAAATCTCGTTTAATGTGGCTACGATTCAAGCAACATAAAATGGCATTATTTAGTGCAATTATGATCGTAATTTTTTATACAATAGCTATATTTGCAGATCTAATTAGTGTTATGGATATTAATACTTATAATGCGAAATTTAAATATGTTCCACCTACTGAAATTCATTTTGTTGATAAGGAAGGTGGTTTTACACGACCTTTTATTTATAATTTAACCAGAAAAATAAATATGGAAACGCTGGAATATGAGTACACCCAAGGAAGTGATTCTTATCCAATTAATTTTTTCCATCGAGGTTATAATTATAGTTTTTTAGGTTTATTCGAAACGAATATCCATTTAATTGGAGTAGACTCTGGCGCAGCACTATTCTTGATGGGATCAGATAAACTGGGACGAGATATATTTAGTAAAGTTGTTCATGGAGCAAAAATATCACTTTCCATTGGGTTAATTGGTGTGTTTCTTAGTCTCGTTTTTGGTGTTGTGTTAGGTGGTATTTCAGGTTTTTACGGCGGAAAAATCGACACAACAATCCAGAGACTCATTGAAGTATTAATGTCTTTTCCATCAATTCCACTTTGGATGGCACTGGCCGCGTCATTGCCGCCATATTGGTCACCTATATTTGTTTACTTCATGATAACTCTGATCTTGTCTGTTATTGGCTGGACAGGAATCGCACGTGTCGTTCGCGGAATCGTCATGCGACTAAAAGAAGACAAATATACTGAAGCCGCTGTACTATCTGGAGCCAGTAATTTCTATATCATTCGCAAGCATTTACTACCGGGTTCAACTAGCTTTGTTATCGCATCTGCAACGCTCAGCATTCCTTCGATGATTATTGCAGAGACCTCTTTAAGCTTTTTAGGAATAGGGTTACGCCCTCCTGTCGTTAGTTGGGGCGTATTACTACAAGAAGCGCAAAGCATTGAAGTTATAGCTAATTATCCTTGGATTCTGTATCCCGCAATCTTTGTCATTGCCACTGTACTATTTTTTAACTTTTTGGGCGACGGCCTACGTGATGCTGCTGATCCATATATGAATAGAGCTTAAATTATGCGAAATAAATTACTTGAATATAGAAATATAGCCGCTCAATTTCATACCATTGAAGGTGTAACGAATACATTAAATGACATAGATTTGACCATTTATGAAGGTATGAGTCTTGGTATTGTTGGTGAATCAGGATGCGGAAAAAGTGTTACGTCTCGCTTAGCTATTCGTTTGCTTCCAGAGCCATCCTTTAGAGTTTCAAAAGGTGAAGTAACTTACTATAAAAACGGAAAACCCTTTGATGTACTCAATACGAAAATTAATGGCAAAGCGATAAACAGTATTCGCGGCAAAGAAATATCGATGATATTTCAAGAGCCAATGAGCAGTTTAAGCCCTATCCATACTATTGGTAGTCAAATGCGTGAACTCATCATGCAACATACCGATATGGATAAATATCAAGCAAAACAACATGCAATTCATATGCTAGAACGCGCACGAGTACCAAGAGCTAATGAAGTTTACGATGATTATACATTTCAATTATCGGGTGGTATGCGTCAGAGAGTAATGATTGCAATGTCTATTAGCTGCAGTCCTCGCCTTTTATTCGCTGACGAACCAACAACTGCATTAGATGTCACCGTACAAGCTCAAATTTTAAGTCTAATAAAAGATGTGCAACGAGAACAAAATATGGCATTAGTCTTGATCACTCATGATCTTGCTGTTGTTGCCAATATGGTTGAAGAAATTGCCGTATTTTACCTTGGGTACATTGTCGAATATGGCAAAACAGATGATATTTTAAAAAGTCCTAAACACCCTTATACCAAGGCATTAATTGAATCGATACCCACACTGAGTACCAGCGAAGCACTAAAACCAATTAAAGGAAGTGTCCCCGATCCTTACGCTCACGTTACAGGTTGCCCGTTTTGGATGCGTTGCGACAAAGCAACACAACAATGCCAACAACAAGTTCCCCCTTTTGTATCACAAGAAGATGGCCATAACGTCAGATGTTTCGAGGCATAGCTCATGGATTCTACCCCATTAATTGAAGTCGAAAATTTAAAAATGCATTTCAGTATGAAAGGTGGTGCATTTAGTAGGCGTACAGGTTTGATCAAAGCTGTAGACGATATAAATTTTAAAATTTACCCAAATGAAACTTTTGGGTTAGTTGGAGAATCTGGTTGTGGGAAAACGACCGTTGGCCGAGCCATTCTAAAAGCTATAGAACCCACTTCAGGCAAAGTGATATTCCATAGTAAAAGTGGCGAGAAGATAGATCTTGTTCCTATGTCAAATAAAGAACTTCGGCCCTATAGGCAAGAAGTACAAATGATTTTTCAAGATCCATACTCTTCTCTATCACCAAGAATGACAGTTCAAGAAATATTAGAAGAGCCATTAAGACTTGCAGGGATCAAAGACAAAACATATCTGTATGAGCAAGCTAAAGAGATGATTGAACAGGTAGGGTTAAGAAGTTCACATTTAATGCGCTATCCTCATGCTTTCTCTGGTGGTCAAAGGCAACGTATAGGTATAGCTCGCTCTCTAATTACTCGACCACGTTTCATTGTTGCTGATGAGGCAGTTAGTGCTCTTGATGTATCCGTTCAAGCTCAGATTCTAGAAATACTCGGTAACCTAAAAGACAAATTTAACCTATCTTACTTATTCATTTCACACGACCTCAGTGTGGTTAAGTACCTATGCGATCGTGTCGGGGTTATGTATTTGGGCAGAATAGTCGAAGTATCTCCAACAGCTGAATTGTATCAAAGACCGTTACACCCTTATACCGAAGCGTTATTGCACGCTATACCTGATATTAATGAAAGAGGCATTCGTACAGATATTTTGGGGGGTGAAATACCAGATGCGGCAAACCCACCTTCAGGTTGTACATTCCACAACAGATGTAAATATGCCAAAGACAAGTGTAAGAGCGATGTTCCTGAACTAAGAGAACTCTCCTTCTTACATGAAGGTAAGGAGATCCTACGGCAAAGTGCTTGTCACTTTGTTGAAGATATTTACCAACAATAATAGGAGAACAACGTGAAACTTAAAATTGCAGCTCTGACCTTAGTACTAGGAACATTTAATACTTGGGCATATCAAGAGTCACCCATCTTAACTGACATGGTTAATAATGGCATGATTCCAGCGGTAGACAAACGTCTTCCTGAAAACCCATTGGTTGTAACACCTATCAATGAAATCGGTAAATACGGTGGAACTTGGCGTCGTGTTATCCCTAATTATCAATTTCACGAATGGAGTAACGAACCTCTAGTAATATTAGATGATAATCAACAACGTGTTCCTCATTTGGCTGAATCCTATTCAATTTCTGATGATCAGCGAGTCTATCGATTTACCTTACGTAAAGGCATGAAATGGTCGGATGGTGTCCCATTTACCACAGAAGATGTTGCTTTTTGGTATAACGATTTAGAGTTAAACTCTAAATTGTCCCCTAGTGTTAAATCATTATTTTTGTCCGGTGGTGAACCTGCCAAATTAAATATTATTGACGAACAAACTTTTGAGTTTGAATTTAAACAACCTAACCCAAACTTAATTGAAATGCATTTGCGCTCTACTATTGAGTTTCGTCTACCACAAAGCCCAAAACACTACTTGAAAGACTATTTGCCCAGCTTTACTTCAGAGCAAGAACTGGAAAAGAAAATCCAACTAGCTGGGATGACCGATTGGCGTCAGTTATTCCACAATCGCTGGAATACTCGTTCAAATACAAACCCTGATCTTCCGGTCCTATACACTTGGATATATGACACCGATCCACAAGAACTTCAGCAGCGTGCAGTACGTAACCCGTATTATTGGAAAGTCGATACTGAAGGAAACCAGCTACCATATATTGACGCTATGACTTGGCCGCAAACAGCCGAACCACAAGTTATGATATTAAAAGCACTTGCAGGAGAAGTTGATATTGATCGTATTTCTAAACTGACCAGTGACTTTACTGCTCTTAAAAAAGGTGAACAAGCAGGTAATTACACTACTCGTCTTATGGATTTGAGTGATCACGGAAATATGCTCGTTCTGTTTTCAAACCAAGACTATGACGGAAATGCAGAAGTTATGCGCCTATTGCGTTCGAAGAAGTTTCGACATGCTATATCTTTAGGAATAGACCGAGATACACAGAATCAAATATTAGGCGTAGGGTTATCTGAGCCAGCACAATCGGTTTTGCTAACAACTTCTCCAGGTGGCAGTCAAAAAACATCCCAAGCCTACACGCAACTCGATCCAAAGACTGCTAACAAATTGTTGGATGAATTGGGTTTAGATAAACGAGATAAAGATGGCTACCGATTAGACAAAGATGGAAAACAACTCAGCTTTTTAGTTCATTTTCAAGCTGGTAGAAAAATCAGTGAAGAAGGTGCAATACTTATAAAGTCAGACATGGATAACTTAGGTTTACGTTTTGTTATGCGTTCAGATGAAAAGAGTTATTTTAACCAAATTCGTCGTGGCGGCGATTATCAGATGGTATTACACAACAATACTTCTGGTTTGAATCCGTTATTTGGTGCTAATAACTACTTTCCTGTTATGTCCGAAAACAACTTCGCGCCTCTCCAATCCGCTTACTATTTATCGAATGGAACAAGTGGTGTAAAACCCACACCAGAGATGGAAATATTAAGTGAATATTATGAACAGTTACTTAACGAAACAAACAAAGAAGAATTTGCCCGTAAAGTAAATGAAGTTATGGAAATTCATGCAGAAAACCTATATGCCATAGGCATCTTACGCTACACCGGCTCTCCTGCTGTTGTTCATAACCGAATGAAGAACGTACCTGAAAGATTCTACTCTGTGTATAAAAGCCCGTTCTTTCATAAAAAGGAACAAATGTTTATAGAAGATTAATAGTTTAGAGGTTTATCTTGTCGCTTCGATAAGCCTCAATTAAAACGGAAACGGTTGGATTGAAGTTATGTCAGTACCATAAAATCATCTCATTATCTACTTACACAGGTTTAACGTAGCAATAGATAAAGGCTTAATTTATTCAAACAGTTTTACTTTCGGAAAATTACTTTTGGAATTTTAATCGCTATTTATCTGGCAACATTTCATTAGATAGAAAAGTACGATTACGAAATCAAACTAAAATAAAGACGACATTTATCTTTATAATTCGATAAGTTGAGCTCGCAAATTTCCTCTGTTTTCTTAATTCTATAACGCAGTGTGTTAGGGTGGATAAACAATTTTTCAGCGGTTTTTTTTATATCACAATTATTGTCAAACCAGCAAATGAGACCTTCAATAAAACTCGGGTCTTTATGCTCTAACGCTTTTAAATAACTGGTTATTTTTTCTGATTGCCAACTTGAAAAACTCCCATTAAATAACGCCGGAATTTCTAAATCTGAATATTGAAAAAAGCGTTGTTTCGGAAATAAACGTTGCCCAGATCTCAGTACAGCTTGAGCACTTTCAAACGCCATCGGTAAATTAACAATATCGTTATAAACCGCTCCAATAGCACTGAAAGTATTAGGTGATAAGGTGTTCACTAAATAGGTTTTAAAGTTCTGCCAATCTTGCAACAAAGAATAATTACGCTGCTTATGATCTGTAATATAAATCAGAACAGCGATAGTGTTGCTCGAATACTCGGCCATGATGTGTTTCACAGGCCATGATTTCAATGCAATGATAACCTCTTTATTGTCGAAATCCGAACCACTTTCAATCAATACCATAGCAAAAGCTTGCTCAAAATCCACCTTGAGCATAGAGGCTCTATTAATAATATGTTTCGCGGGTGTTTCCGAATCAATACACTCTAATAAAAATTCTTCTCCCCTCCGTTCATTCTGACGAATAACTTCTATCATAGACATATATTCGACTACCAACTCGGCCGCCATTTTAATCATTTCCCCTAACGGTCGAACCTCTTCTAAAGGTCCAGCAATACCGATAACACCTATCGGTTCATCGTTGTACATTATAGGTAAATTAATGCCTGACATAACATTGGAATATTGGGTGATCATGCTAGAGGAAATTTCAATTGTCTTAAGTTGGCTCATGGCTAATATTGCACCGCCATGCTTTTGATACATTCGAGCAGGATTAGTAGAAGCAATGATGTAACCCTTTTTGTCCATAACGACAATAGGGTAATTAGTGATACGATTTGTCCGTTCAACGATACGCTGGGCCAGACTTTCTTTAAGCTCAATATGCACTTTTATAGTATCACTGATAAAACATGCAGTAATTTTAAACAACCACGTTTATATTGTTGCGAGTAATATCTCAACTATTTGTAGTACAAATAAAGCAGATTAACCGTCAATATCAGCGCCGACAAACGGTGCGTTACAATTTCTTTATTATGCAATAAAAAAGCATTTTAAAACAAAAAGATACATATAGTATATTTTATACTAATTAATTGACGAAACTAAATAAAGTATACAAATAAATCAAATTTTTTCTTTATTTAGGACACTTTACTCATCATCAAATGCAGGACCTGCATAATTATCAAACCGAGAGAATTGACCTTGGAAAGTCAAACGAACTGAACCGATTGGACCATTACGCTGCTTGCCCAAAATAATTTCTGCGATTCCCTTCATGGTACTATCAGGGTGATAAACTTCATCACGATAAATAAACATGATCAAATCGGCATCCTGCTCTATAGAACCTGATTCACGTAGGTCGGAGTTTACTGGTCGTTTATCTGCTCGCTGCTCTAGCGATCGGTTTAGCTGCGATAACGCCACAACAGGCACATTCAGTTCTTTCGCTAACGCTTTTAGTGAACGAGATATCTCTGCAATTTCTAACGTTCTATTCTCTGTTAGTGAGGGGACACGCATCAATTGAAGATAATCGATCATGATCATACTGATACCACCATGTTCACGGGCGACACGACGCGCTCGTGAACGCAGTTCGGTTGGTGTTAAACCTGAGCTATCATCTATCAGAATATTATTCTTCTCCATCAGTATGCCCATAGAAGAAGAAATTCTAGCCCAGTCTTCATCATCCAATTGACCGGTCCGAATTTTAGTTTGATCGACACGCGACAATGACGCAAGCATACGCATCATAAGTTGTTCAGATGGCATTTCAAGTGAAAAAATCAACACTGGCTTATCTTGGGCTAACGCCGCATTTTCACATAAATTCATGGCAAAAGTGGTTTTACCCATAGAAGGACGAGCAGCCACAATAATTAAGTCAGATCCTTGTAATCCTGCAGTTTTTTCATTCAGATCGACAAAACCAGTAGTAAGACCTGTCACTCCATCTTGAGGACTCTTATACAGAACTTCTATACGTTCTAATGTACTTTCAAGAATAGAATCGATGCTTTGTGGGCCATCATTCTCTCCTGTCCTTTCTTCCGCAATAGCAAACACTTTACTTTCAGCAAGATCGAGCAAATCTTCTGATGTTCGACCTTGGGGATCATAACCTGCATCGGCTATTTCATTTGCCACACCGATAAGATTACGAACCAAAGCTCTTTCTGCAACAATATCTGCATAGGCATTGATGTTTGCTGCGCTGGGCGTATTTTTTGCGAGATCCGCCAGATAAGCAAAGCCACCAACTTCTTCTAATTGCTCTCGTTGCTCTAAAAATTCGGACAAAGTGATCAAATCAAGAGGGTTACTCTCTTCTAATATGATCTTCACACTTTCAAAAATCAGGCGATGTGGACGGCTATAAAAATCTTTTGCTACAACACGTTCAGAAACCGTATCCCACCGTTCATTATCCAAAAGTAGCCCTCCAATAACGGATTGCTCAGCTTCTAATGAATGGGGGGGAACTTTAATTGCGTCAACTTGAGAATCGGCAGTATTTTTGTTTCTGATTTCGACCATGGTGATACTCTGTAACTAGTTATAGCGACACATTATAACGGGATTGTACCATTTGTAATCCCCAAATAAAAAAAACCAGAACTAAGCGCATATTGAACAGAAGAGAAACAAAAAATCTTCATATTATTCAATTATATAAAGCTATATATGCCAGATAAAAATAAGAGCTCACTTCAAAATGAGATGAGTCTAATTAATTTTCAGATTATTTTTGTAAAGATAGATTTTCTAGATTCAGATTTTAGGCATAAAAAAACACCAGCCGAAGCTGATGTTTTTTTGTCATCGGATACTGAAATTACTCAGCAGCAACAACTTGAAGAGTAACTTTAGCAAATACTTCTGAATGAAGTTGAATGCTAATTTCGTACTCACCAACGTTACGTAAAGCGCCTTCAGGAAGACGTACTTCACTCTTAGATACTTCAACGCCTGCCGCAGTAATTGCGTCAGCGATGTCACGAGTACCGATAGAGCCAAATAGTTTACCTTCATCACCCGCTTTAGATGCGATAACAACAGCTTCTAATGCGTTCACAGTTTCAGCACGAGCTTCTGAAGCAGCTAGTTGCTCTGCAACTTTCGCTTCTAGTTCAGCACGACGAGCTTCAAACATTTCTGTGTTAGCTTTAGTTGCCATTACTGCCTTATTTTGTGGAATAAGGAAGTTACGAGCATAACCAGACTTAACATTAACTGTATCGCCTAGGCCACCTAAGTTACCGATTTTATCAAGTAGAATAACTTGCATTATTTAATCCTCTCTCTTAATAAAACGTGTCTATTACTGATGCTTATCAGTATAAGGCAGCAATGCTAGGTAGCGTGCACGTTTAATAGCACGAGCGAGTTGACGCTGATATTTAGCACTAGTACCAGTGATACGACTAGGTACAATTTTACCAGCTTCAGTGATGTAGTTTTTAAGAGTTGCTACATCTTTGTAGTCAATCTCTTGTACGCCTTCTGCAGTAAAACGGCAGAATTTACGACGACGGAAGAAACGAGCCATGGGCTATCTCCTGATCTTAAATTTTTGATTAAGTATGTTGAGTAGTATTAATGACCGAAGTCATCATAATTACTCAGCTGCTTCTGACTTAGCTTCTGGCTTAGCTTCTGTACGCTCTTCACGACGTGGAGCACGTTCAGCACGCTCTTCACGTTGTTTTAGCATAATAGATTGCTCAGTAACTGCAGCTTTAGTACGCATGATCATGTTACGTAGAACTGCATCGTTAAAACGGAAAGCAGTTTCTAGCTCGTCAATCACTTCTTGACCAGCTTCTACGTTCATAAGAACGTAATGAGCTTTGTGAAGCTTGTTGATTGGGTAAGCCATTTGACGACGACCCCAGTCTTCTAGACGGTGTACAGTACCGCCAGCTTCAGTGATAGAACCAGTGTAACGCTCGATCATGCCAGCAACTTGCTCGCTTTGATCAGGGTGCACCATGAATACGATTTCGTAATGACGCATGTTTGCTCCTTACGGATTAGTAGCTTCCACGTATGGCCCGGTCGTCCAAGGGAAGCAAGGAACTTGTATAAAATGACCGAGAATTAAGGACGGCAAATATTATAGAAAAAGCAGGCCAATAACAAGCAGTATTTTCACTGTTAAGCAAGAAACAAAAAGCTATACGCTACGCTGTCTAACCGATTCGAATAAACAGATGCCAGAAGCTACTGAAACATTCAAACTCGATACGGTGCCAGCCATAGGGATTTTGATTAAATCATCACAAGTTTCTCGAGTTAAACGTCGCATGCCATCTCCTTCCGCGCCCATAACAATAGCTAAAGGACCATTGAGTTTCGCATGGTAGATATCATGTGTCGCTTCACCTGCTGTACCAACAATCCATACATTGTGTTCTTGCATCGCACGCATAGTACGAGCAAGGTTTGTTACGCGAATGAGAGGAACTGTTTCTGCAGCACCACAAGCTACTTTACTCACAGTAGCACTTAATGGTGCGGATCGGTCTTTTGGTACAATAACAGCTGCTACGCCTGCTGCGTCTGCATTCCGTAAACAAGCCCCTAAGTTATGTGGGTCAGTCACGCCATCTAAAATAAGAAACAGCGGTTGTTTTTGTTGGGCTAGAATATTGTCTAAATCATTTTCATTGAGCGCTTTAGCCGCTTTTACTCGACCAATAATTCCCTGATGATTCGCTCCTTTCGCTTTATCATCTAAAGCTTTTCGACCCATTTGTTGCACCGAAACACCAAATTGTTGTAATTGGGTTATAAGTGGCATCAAACGGTCATCTTGACGCCCTTTGAGCACAAATGCTTCAATAAAACGAGCTGGATCATGCTCTAAAACCGCTTTTACAGCATGAATGCCATAGATAAATTCATTACTCATTTTTTACTCTTTAATTGATTCTGTATTGTAAGTTAACCGTCTTATTTAGACGCACGTCGTTTGCTCTGAGCTTGATTATTTTTTACTCGAGACTTTCTTTTACGTGCTTTCTCAGACTTTGTTTTCTTCTTAACCGAACTGTTTTCAGTATTTTTATCAGACGTGCCGTCCGGTCTTTTCGTTGGCTCTATTAATGCTTTAGCTTTGCCTCCACGGCGAGACTTTGAAGCCGGTTTTTTATCAGCTTGTGCAGCACGTTTTTTAGCTGTTTTTCCTTTCCCGCGTAGCTTACGACTTGTTTCAACTAATTCAAAGTCAATTTGTCTATCGTCAAGATTAACCGAACGAACTTTTACTTTAACGCTATCACCTAGGCGATAAATGTTACCGAAGCTTTCTCCTTTCAAACGCTGACCAACAGCATCAAAAATATAATAATCATTGGCTAAAGAGGAGATATGTACCAATCCATCTATATGCAATTCACTTAGTCGAACAAAGAAACCAAAACCGGTCACATTAGCGATTACACCTTCAAGCTCATCTCCCACATGATCTTGCATATATTCACATTTAAGCCAATCAGAAACTTCTCGAGTTGCATCGTCTGCTCTCCTTTCTGTCATTGAACATTGTTCACCGTACACGTCCATATCATCAAACGAATAATGGTATCCACCAGTCGGAGTCCAACGGTCGGTATTACGACCTTGTTGTTTAGCAATAAGGAACTTGATAGCTCTGTGTAACAACAAATCAGGATAACGACGAATTGGTGATGTAAAGTGCGCATAACGTTTTAAAGCCAAACCAAAGTGACCCGCATTATCTGCACTGTAAATCGCCTGTTTCATCGATCGTAATAACATGGTTTGAATCAGCTCTTTATCTGGTCTCTCTACAATAGTTTTCATTAACGCAGCGTAGTCCGTCGGAGTAGGCTCTAGACCACCAGTTAGATTTAAACCTAATTCACCAAGAAAGTCTCTAAAACCTGTTAATCTCTGCTCTCCTGGGGTTTCATGAATCCGATATAACGCTGGTTCTTTTAATTTTTCGACCAATGATGCTGAGGCAATGTTGGCTAAAATCATGCATTCTTCGATAAGTTTATGTGCATCATTTCGAACCACTGGTTCAATGCGATCTATTTTACGATCCGCATTGAAAACAAATTTGGTTTCTAGTGTTTCAAATTCTATTGCTCCACGTTGATCCCTTGCTTTTTTGAGCACTTGATACATATTATGCAGCTCTTCAAGATGTGGAACCAAAGGCTTATAACGATCACGTAACTCTTCATCACCATCTAAAATATTAGCTACTTTGTTATAGGTTAAGCGAGCATGAGAATTCATTACCGCTTCATAGTGCTTATAACCGGACAATTTACCTGTAGCGGAAACGGTCATTTCACACACCATGCATAAGCGATCAACTTGTGGGTTGAGTGAGCACAGCCCATTTGAAAGTACTTCAGGAAGCATTGGCACTACTTGAGATGGAAAATAGACCGAATTACCACGATTAATCGCTTCTTTATCTAGTGCTGTGCCTGGTCGAACATAATGACTAACATCAGCAATCGCTACCCATAAACGCCATCCACCGCTAGGCTTTTTCTCACAAAAAACTGCATCATCGAAATCACGAGCATCTTCACCGTCAATCGTCACTAACGGCAAATCAGTAAGATCAACTCGACCTACTTTAGCTTCCTCAGGAACGTGTTCAGCCAAGCCTTGTATTTGCTTTTCAACCGCCTCAGGCCAATCATTAGGAATTTGATGAGTACGAATCGCGATTTGAGTCTCCATACCTGGTGCCATATTCTCACCAAGAACTTCAACCACTCGTCCAGTCATACCTTTAGAACGGCTACCACGATTGGTAATTTCAATGACAACAACGTTACCCATCCGAGCATTCATTTTTTCATGATCAGGAATTAAAATATCCTGATGAATCCGTGAATCATCTGGGACGACATATGAGTAACCTTGTTCTAAAAAGAAACGCCCAACAATTTGAGTCTTGCGCTCCTCTAGCACACGAATTAAACGACCTTCTTTTCTGCCGCGTTTATCGTTACCTGTGGGTTGAACAAGAACATAATCTCCGTGAATGATCGTGCGCATTTGGTGATGAGGTAATAGCACATCATTTTCTTTTCCTGCACTACCTTCAGGTCTTACCCAACCAAAACCATCTCTATGGCCAATAACGGTCCCTTTGATCATTTCTAGTTTCTCAGGCAAGGCATAACATTGACGACGAGTAAAAACGAGCTGTCCATCTCGCTCCATAGCTCTTAATCGACGACGTAATCCTTCATATTGTTCTTCTCCCGATAAACCTAACGCTTCAAAAAGGTCGTTACGATTCATTGGTACATTAGCCTGCTTAAGAAACTCAGTAATAAACTCTCTACTTGGTACAGGGTTATCGTATTTTTCCGCTTCTCGATCGGCGAATTTATCTTTAGGGGTATTGTCTAACATAGGTAACCTGCTATAGAAAAAGAGGATTTAGTTTAAGTATATATACTTGTAGCAAAAATAAGTAATTAAAAACAAAAACGCCCCACATTTGCAATGGAGCGTTATCAATACAGTATGATTAAAAAATTTGGCGATAGTTAGCACATTACCAAAAAACGTCCCGTCTTTTCGCTTTAGCGATAATATTTTGGGGCATACGCTGTTCTAAACCACTGCGTAATACACTAATTCTTTTGTGTTGTGTCTTGTCGCCAGTAACTGAGTTATATAGCCAACGATAAGCATCTTCATAATCTAGTGGGCTGCCATAATCACGCAGAAGTAATTCTGCTAAGTGGATTCTCGCTCTCAAATTACCCATAGCAGCCGCCTCTCTTAAATACGGGATAGCTCGCTCTTTATCTTGTTGGACAATCGTTCCTCTTGAGTAATAACGTCCTAACTGCTCTAAAGCAGAAGGAAACCCTTGATGAGCGGAATTTTCGATGTAATAAAGGCCTAGCTCAACATCCTTATCAACACAAACACCCCATGTCAACATATCGCCGTACAGCAATTCATAAGCGGGCAAGTTAATTCTTGTTGCACGGGCAACAATATCTTCTACCAACTGGCACTTATCTGCTTTTACTCGTTCTAAGTGTTTATTGCTATCAATCAGTTTTATTAGTTCCGCTTCTGTGTATATAGGGACTGGTTCACCCACATCCGCTAATTCAGCTTTCACCTGAGATAACGGGGACAGCGCTAATAACAGTGACGCAGCCATCAATTTAAGCTTCATACCTGCACTCTTTAATCATACCGTGCTTACCTTATCGGCAATTTGCGGTTTCACTTTAATCAAATATAGGCGCAAATGATGATCTTTCTTTATTATATTTGATCTTATTAGCCAATAACCAGAATCCAACACGCCACTAAAGATACAAAAAAGCCGATTACACTAGGTAGTCGGCTTAAATTTAATTTATCCCGTTAGCATTAACTCTATCAATTAAACGCTAAAAGGATGAACCTTAATAATGGTTTCGTTACGATCAGGGCCGGTAGAAACAATATCAATTGGAACACCTGTCAATTCTTCAATACGCTTAATATAATCTAACGCAGCTTGAGGAAGTGCTTCTAGTGATTTAGCACCATAAGTGTTCTCTTCCCAACCAGGCATCGTTTCATAAATTGGCGTTGCTTGTTCAAAAGCTTCTGCTGCCATTGGAGAAACATTCAGCACAGTGCCGTCTTGCATTTTATAGCCCGTACAGATTTTTAGTTCTTTCAAGCCATCTAATACATCTAACTTAGTTAGGCAGAATCCAGACAATGAATTGATTTGAATAGCTCGACGCATGGCAACAGCATCAAACCAGCCACAACGCCGTTTACGACCCGTCGTTGCACCAAATTCCTGACCTTTCGTACCTAGATGGTTACCAATTTCGTCATCAAGTTCTGTTGGGAATGGGCCTGAACCAACACGAGTACAATACGCTTTAGCAATACCTAGAATATAACCGATATAACGAGGACCAAAACCAGAACCAGCAGCAACGCCACCAGCAGTAGTATTGGATGATGTTACGTATGGGTAAGTACCATGGTCAATATCAAGAAGTGTACCTTGAGCACCTTCAAACATAATTTTATCGCCACGCTTACGAGCTGCATCCAGTTCATCGGTCACATCAATTACCATTGACGTTAAAAGATCGGCATAACCCATCGCTTGCTCGAGTACTTCGTCATAGCTAACTGCTTCTGCTTTATAGAAATGCACCAACTGGAAGTTATGGAAATCCATTACTTCTCTTAGTTTTTCAGCAAACGCTTCTTTATCGAATAAGTCACCAACGCGAAGACCACGACGTGCAACTTTATCTTCGTAAGCTGGTCCAATGCCGCGTCCCGTGGTACCAATTGCTTTTTTACCACGTGCAAGTTCACGAGCTTGGTCTAAAGCAATGTGATAAGGCAATATTAGTGGACAAGCTTCAGAAATGAATAGGCGTTCACGTACTGGAATCCCGCGCTCTTCAAGAGGTTTCATTTCATTAAGAAGTGCATCAGGAGAGAGTACTACTCCATTACCGATAACACATTTTACGTTATCGCGAAGAATGCCTGATGGTATTAAGTGGAGAACGGTTTTTTCACCGTCAATGACTAGAGTGTGACCCGCATTGTGTCCGCCTTGATATCGCACGGTATACTTTGCATCTTCCGTTAATAGGTCTACAATTTTTCCTTTACCTTCGTCACCCCATTGGGTGCCTAGAACGACTACGTTATTTCCCATCTTTCCAGTTCTGATAGCTAGTTAAAAATGGATTCTAGCACCTAACTCAACTTCTTGCAGTCATTTTTTAAGCATATAGAGTGCATAAAGTGATAAGGGATTAATTACACAACAAATATCAACTTTCCTTCAGCCACAAAAAAAGGAAGCCAAGGCTTCCTTTTTTCTAATGCTTGTTCTTTCGAACAAGTACTATTGAAAAATCAATCCGAAA
>NZ_JAWMPW010000035.1:0-25205 GCF_033101115.1 Vibrio sp. TH_r3
ATGTTTCGTCCTGGAATGTGGTTATACCAATCTAGAAAATTAACAGGTTAGGTCTATCCATTATCTTTAGCACATCTTCGGGCGTCTTCTAGTCCTTCATTAATAAAGCTTTAAGCTATTTTTTTATGCTGGTTCTACTTACTTTGAGACTGAGTTGGAGAGTGTCGATCTTTGAAATGGTTAAGTGCTAATAGTCTCATCTTCATTTGGACAAGTTTTTGTTGGCTGGTCAGTTTTTAGAAGTTGATATTGTCGAAGTTATCCACTGCAATATTACATTAAATTGGAAAGCTTTAATTAGATCTGATTTTTAGACTGGTGTTATATACTGTTTGTCGATACAGTTAAAGTGACACGTGTAACCTTTTAAAAGTATGTTACTTTATGCTGTGTACTACATGATTATTATTGGTTAATTTTAACTTAAATCTATAGAATGAACTTATCTTAATAAATCATTGGTCAATTATGGGACAGTTTTCTATTTTAGGGTATATCGCGTTAGGAGGAGCGTTTGGTGCGTGTTCTCGTTACTTACTTTCAGAGTTATGTGTTAGCTTACTTGGTCGAGATTTCCCTTATGGTACACTGACTGTTAATGTGCTTGGCTCATTCGCTATGGGGTTATTGATAGCCGCTTTTGAGACTGAAATGCTGTCTCAGGTACCTTGGCGTCAAATCATTGGTTTAGGTTTTTTAGGCGCGTTAACTACATTTTCTACCTTTTCTATGGATAACGTTTTACTGTTACAACAGGGCGCCTTTTTCAAAATGGGCCTCAACGTATTATTAAATGTCTCTTTAAGTATCTTTTTCGCTTGGTTAGGTTTTCAATTACTGGTGAGAGGTTAATCATTTTTAACTATTGCATGCTTTGACTGCTTAATTATAATAGTAGGACTTGTCGGAGTGCCAACTGGCTGAGACCGTGAAAACGGAATCCGTAGAACCTGATTCAGGATAATACCTGCGAAGGAAACAAGCGAAAGCCAATTTTTACCTAAGTCAATTATTTTAACGACTTATGTCCTATTAGTTGCTTTTCCGACAAGGTTTATTTACTTTAAGGAAAAGCAATGTCAAATACTTTATATCATTTTTTATTAGCTATCTATACACCGCAGTTTCTATTACCTCCGCTTACTTCTGAAGAGGTGTAGAAGAATGTATATCCATATTCCTCGAAATTTTCAGCATCTTTTTGATTTGTTGAGTAACAATTTACAAGTAGCCGACTGCGCTCATCCTGTCGATTTGAAATTTGTCGATACTGATATTTTTTCTATTTTCGATGGTCAATCTAAATTCGAATTTGAAGTGCCTAGTAAGTTTGTACGTTTAAAACACGATTGTTTACAACTTTTTTATTATCCAAACAACACTATTAGTCAGGCTTCTGATGTGTGTCAAAATTTAGTAACTATTGGTTTTCCTGACCCTAATAATGAAGGTCATTTTTTTGATCGTTGGTTTGACGATGTCGAACATAAGATCAGCTACAGCTACCAAGTTACTGACAGAGATGATTTTAATCAGAGACACTTATCATGGTTTATCTCACTTATCGTGCTTGGCTATGCGTTGGAAGATGCCATTCTGCTCGCTAATACTATTGTATGTTGTCATGTTTCACGTGAAACATGGTCGAACCATTTAGCGCTTCCTTATGCAACTGTTGATATAAAATCAACAGTCAAAAGTAGTAGGTACCTATCTGATGGGAAAAAAAAGGACTTCAAGTCGCTACACAGTAATAGGATAGGGTTATATCCAGTTGTAGATAACTTGGCATTACTCGAAGAGTTATTAGCTTTAGGCGTCGGAATTATTCAACTACGTATTAAAGATAGTAAATTAAGTATTGCTCAGATTGAAAAACTGATCATTCAATCGATAGAACTGGGCAAATCTTATAATTCGCAAGTATTTATAAATGACTATTGGCAACTAGCGATAAAACATGAGGCCTATGGTGTTCATTTAGGTCAGGAAGATATCTATTATGCCGATTTAAATGCGATACAGTGTGCTGGATTAGCGCTAGGCATTTCTACTCACAGCTATTACGAGATTATGCGAGCGATTGAGGTCTCTCCCTCATATATTGCCTTAGGTCACGTGTTTGCAACGCCGACTAAGGTAATGAAATCGAAACCACAAGGTTTGTGTAAGCTAAGTTCGTATGTGAAACTCATTCAAGCTAAATGTCCCCATATACCGACAGTGGCGATCGGTGGCATTGATAGCCAAAATGCAGATCAAATAATATCTACCGGTGTTGGAGGAGTTGCGGTTGTTAGAGCTGTGTCAGACTGTTCTGACCTTGCCAATACGGTTGGCTATCTATCTTCTTTAACGTATAAAAATAATAGTTATGACGAGGTTAATCATGTTAGATGACTTCGAATTTCTGCGCTATAGCCGACAAATTTCCATCGCTCAAATAGGCCTGGTTGGACAAGAAAAGCTTAAACATTCAAGAGTCTTAGTTGTCGGATGTGGCGGCTTGGGTAATGTCGTCGCCTTATATCTTGCGGCTTCTGGTATCGGTAAACTGGTATTATCAGATGGGGATAAAGTAGAAAGTTCAAATTTGCAACGACAGGTTGCCTACTCTGAGGACCAAATCGGTAACTCAAAAGCTAAAAGCCTGTGTAAAAAAATAGCGTCGCTTAACTCATCTTGTAACGTTGTTGCTATTGATAAAAACCTATCTGGTGAACGGTTACAGTTAGAGACAATGATCAGTGATCTAGTTATTGACTGTACCGACAATTTCAAAACTAGAAAACAAATTAATAATGCGAGTGTCTTACACAGAACACCGTTGGTTTCTGGTTCTGCCATCAATTGGCAAGGGCAGGTTGGGATCTTTAATAATCATAAAGACGCACCTTGCTATGAATGCCTATTTCCTAACACGGAAGATAAACGCGACGAAAACTGTTCTTCGTTGGGAGTCGTTGGCCCTGTTGTAGGTGTGATTGGATCAATGCAAGCTTTACTATCGATTCGATTGCTGACCGCTTTAGATAGTACTACACAGAACGAACTTCACTGTTTTGACGGATTAAATATGAAATGGAATAAGTTTGTGATGCAGCGGAGTGTCGATTGCATTGTATGTATGGATAAGGAGTGTTAAGTGAACCATAACATTGAAGTAGAAGTGAACGGCAAGTTAGTCAACGTTGCCAAAAATATGTCTTTGGCGGAAGTGATTACGATAATGGGTTTAAGCTCAAATGGCTCTGCGGTTGCTGTCGGAACTCGTATTATTGGTAGAAAAGGGCTGGATAGTTACATTGTATCTGAAGGCGAGAAAATATCCGTTTTTCAAGCTATAGCAGGAGGTTAACTATATGCTTACCATTGGTGATAAAAAGTTTGAATCTCGTTTGTTTATTGGCACTGGAAAATACGCCAATAGAGGTGTAATGGAACAGTCAATTATTGCGTCTGGATCTGAGTTAGCTACAATGGCTCTCAAGCGTATCGATATAGACGATCAACAAGATGATATATTAAGTCCCATTTTGTCTGCTAACATCAATTTGTTGCCTAATACGTCTGGTGCTAAGAATGCGAAAGAAGCCGTATTCGCATCCCAATTAACTAGAGAAGCGCTACAAACTAACTGGATAAAATTGGAGATTCACCCCGACCCCAAGTACTTATTACCTGACCCTATAGAAACGCTAAAAGCTGCGGAAGAGCTAGTGAGACTTGGCTTTGTTGTACTGCCTTATTGCCATGCAGATCCAGTTCTGTGTAAGCGCTTAGAAGAAGTGGGCTGCGCAGCAGTAATGCCTTTAGGTGCGCCTATTGGTACAAATAAAGGGCTCGTTACTCATGAATTCATCAAAATTATTGTCGACCAATCAAATATTCCTGTTGTAGTGGATGCTGGTATCGGCGCACCTTCACATGCGGCTTATGCAATGGAAATGGGCGCAGATGCTGTATTGGTCAATACGGCAATCGCGACAGCAACTGATCCGGTTAAAATGGCAATAGCTTTTAAAATGGCTGTAACTTCAGGCCGAACCGCTTACGAATCTGGTTTAGCTTGGCAGTCCCCAAGAGCACTAGCGTCTAGCCCTCTAACCTCTTTTCTTGATGAGTAGGTCTGTTATGAACTTTTACAACCAGTTAGCCTCTATAAATTGGGATGATGCAAAGCTGTCGATATATTCTAAAACTGCTAATGATGTGCGTAAGGCCTTGTTAGCTGAGCAACCTACACTAGAAGATTTTAAAGCACTAATTTCGCCAGCTGCAGAACCGTTTATAGAGCAAATGGCGGTTAAGTCTCAGCAGATCACTAGAACACGCTTTGGTAATACGATGTCGTTGTATATACCATTATACCTTTCAAACCTTTGTGCCAATGTTTGTACATACTGCGGCTTCTCGATGGATAATAGAATTAAGCGAAAGATTCTATCCCTAGAAGAGATCGAAAAGGAGATGGATGTAATTATCGGGATGAAATTTGATAGTGTTTTATTGGTAACCGGTGAGCATGAAACCAAAGTTGGTTTAGAGTATTTTAAGCAAGTTGTTCCACTCATAAAAAAAAGAATTAACTATGTCGCACTTGAGGTGCAACCAATGCAACAACAAGACTACCAACAATTGGTGTCATTAGGTGTGGATGCAGTGATGGTGTACCAAGAAACCTATCATCCATCGACTTACGCTCAGCATCATTTACGTGGTAATAAACGGGATTTTGAGTTTAGAGTGAACACACCCGATAGGTTGGCTAGAGCAGGAGTGAAAAAAATTGGACTCGGTGCTTTGATTGGACTAGATGATTGGAGAGTGGATACTTTCTTGACCGCGTCGCATCTTGATTATATGGAACGTAATTATTGGAAATCCAGCTATTCTATTTCGTTTCCGCGTATACGACCCTGTGAAGGCAGTATCACGCCTAAATCGAATATGAGTGACAAACAACTTGTTCAGATTATCTGCGCCTACAGGTTATTCAATCAGCAAGTAGAATTATCTCTGTCGACTAGAGAATCGCCTAAATTTAGAGATAACGTATTGTCGTTAGGAATAACGAATATGTCTGCGGCATCGAAAACGCAACCAGGAGGGTATGCATCTGAGCAAGAGGAATTGGAACAGTTTGCAATAAGCGATGAACGCGGTGCACAAATAGTGGCTGATTCGATCATGAGGGCAGGTCTATATCCAGTTTGGACTGACTGGGATAAAGTATATTCTGGAAAGTAACAGGGAACGATAGTGTTTCACGTGAAACATGCAGTACATTTTGTACTGCATGTTAAGCCGAGACTGATAAACTGATAAGACTAGCGACTTAAAGGCATAGTCGCTTGTCTTAACCATCCCTTGTCATCTTGTTCCAAGTGAATGTGCAAAGCGTGCCATACTTTTTGGTGATATTGGTTTAGCCAATTTAATTCACTATCAGTAAGTAATGTCACTTCTATATTTCTATAGTCAATAGGACAGAGAGTCAGAGATTCAAACCCCAGTGCTGAAAAATCACCGTTCGTTTTCTTTTCAACCACAAGCTCTAAGTTTTCGATACGAATACCAAAATGGTCAGCACGATAATATCCTGGTTCGTTAGACAGTACCATTCCTGGTAATAACGCAACAGTATTAGGTTTCTTAGAAATACTTTGCGGTCCTTCATGAACACTTAAAAAGTGACCGACACCATGACCAGTACCATGATCGTAATCGTATCCGTTAGACCATAAATGCTGTCTAGCTAAAACGTCCAACTGGCTACCAGTTGTGCCATGCGGGAAGACAGCATTTGCTAGGCTGATATGACCTTTTAAAACTAATGTAAATAAAGTACGCATCTCTAGTGATGGTGTACCTATAGCAACGGTTCTAGTGATATCAGTTGTTCCGTTTAGGTACTGACCGCCAGAGTCGACTAAATACAAGGAGTCGATAGACAGTGCTCCGGGTGCAGATTGATCATTATGATTATAATGACACATTGCTGCGTTAGCACCAGCGGCTGAAATAGTATCAAAACTCAAATCTACTAAGCTAGGTTCTTGCTCTCTAAATGCTTGAAGTTTGTCGGATATTATAGCTTCATTATGTAACCGTTCAGCTGCAACTTCTTCGTCTAACCAACGTAAAAATTTAACCATCGCTATGCCATCTAGAACATGACAGGACTTCATTCCATCGGTCTCGACGTTATTTTTTTGTGCTTTGGGCAATGAGCATGGATCAGGACTTTCTATTACTTCTATCGATGCTGAATCCATTGCCAACTTAAACCATGCATTGCTTGACATAGGGTCAAGTATCACTCTTTTATGGGCTAGTTTATCAATACACTGCTGTAATTGGTCGGGTTGCTTTATTGATACACCGGTACCTGCATGTGCTTCAAACCCGTCGATCTTTCTATTTGAATCTAAAAAGAAGTCTACGGTAGCGTCGGAATAAATAATGGCGTGCGAGAGTAAAACAGGAAGGCGAGATATATCACTTCCTCGGATGTTTAATAGCCAACAAATGGAATCTAGCTTGGTTAAGATCGCAGCGTCAACGTCGTTGCTTGTTAAGTAAGCGCTGATTTGATCTCGTTTATCTTGACATGATTGACCAGAAATACTGTCGTCCATCAAGCGCATTTCACTCAGCTTAGCGATAGGTCGATCTGCCCAAAGTTGATCGATTGGATTTTGTGCAACTGCAGCTAAAGACATATGTTTGTTTAAAAAGCTGGAAGCTGAATTGTACCAATTAGCGGAATGCATTTTAGGATCAAATGCAATTATTGCCGTTCTCGTAAACTGACTGTTGATCCAGCTTAGGTAAGGATCATCAATAAGATGTTTGTATTCGAATATCGAATCGGGAACTTGGTTTTGTACTTGCACAGTATATCGCCCATCAACAAAAATCGCGGCGTTGTTTTGAGTTATAACAGCTACGCCTGCAGAACCGGTAAACCCAGTTGCCCAATGCAAACGTTCATTATGAAGTGGAAGATATTCACTAAGATATTCGTCTTCGTGTGGGACAATTATAGCGTCATAGTTATTTCTAGTCAGCCAAAGACGTAAAGCTTCGATACGTTGTGAAATTGACGTGTGCATTAACACTCCTTGCAGGTGTAATTATAGACTTAGTAAAAGGTTGTTACTTAACGACCATAACAATGTTTATCTTAGGTGTTGGGTTTTGTTGATGATAAGATCTTTTAGCCAAGTTAAGGCTGGATCATCTTCTCTATTTGAATTCCAAAACAGTGTATACGCCATGGGAGGAAACTCAAGTGGCAGAGGCAGTAATACAAGATCATAATGCTCAGCAACAAGTTTAGTAAAATAACTCGGCGCAGTGAAAATATAGTCAGTATAGGTACACAAAGCTGCGGCACTATTAAAGTCTGGTACTGTTATCGCTATATCTCGAGCTAAGCCGTGTTCTGCTAATTTATAATCTAATAACCAACGGTCACTGCCTGCACACCTTACTTGAATATGCCGTGAACGTAAGTAGTGTTGTAGGTCCCAATTTTTATCTAGCGCGGGATGGTTAGGTCTTACGACACACATTTGTTTATCTCGATAAATTTCACGTTCGTTAATGAAGTGTGGAATTGGCATAGTAAGAGCAGCATCAGCGATATCAATATCTCTACCTGTTATACCTATGTCGATTTCTCCCTTTTTTAGTTTTTGGAACGTATTGTCATTCCAGGTGTGGCTATTAATACTCACTGACGGTGCGGATTGGAAAAGGCTAGGCAGGAAGTGGGGGAGGATAAGTGGGTACGCACTTTCAACTAAAGCAAGGTTGAACTTGATTGTAGAAGTTTCTGGTGAAAATAGATCAGGTTGGCTAATCAATTCTAATTGGTGAATGAGTTGGTCTAATTTAGGTTGAAGGGCGAGAGCTCTTGGTGTTGCTTTCAAACCATGCGACGTTCTAACAAACAACGGATCATCAAACTGATTACGAAGTTTTGCTAACGATTTACTTACCGCTGATTGGCTTACACATAAACGGTTTGCTGCTCGAGTAACACTAAGTTCTTGAAACAGCACTTTCAAACAAACTAATAAATTTAAATCTATACGACCGAGTACTTCTAAATTCATATTGCATTCCATCTGGGAATAACTGTAATGATTATAAAGTATTTGTATTCATAACAGTAGAGAATTATTATGCCAAGCCAAAAATAGCCCGAAGAAATATAATGCCGACTAATCACAACTCAACAAAAAACCAAATCGTACTATTAGTACTATTAGTTCTTTTCGCTCCTTTAGCTATCGATATTTATCTCCCTGCTTTGCCGATGATTTCAGATACGTTCCACGTGGAACATTCAATGGCTCAAGATACAGTAACTTGGTTTTTATTCACTATGGGTGTTGGACAGTTATTTGCGGGCCCATTGGCCGATAAGCTAGGTAGAAAAAAAATAGCTTTAGCGGGTATTTTTATATACGGAATCAGTGCACATTTAGCCTGGTTAGCGTCTAGTATTGAATGGTTATTGGCTGCTAGATTATTACAAGGCTTTGGAGCTTGTGCCACATCAGTTGCGGCATTTGCAACAGTAAGAGATATGTTTGGAGCATACAAAAGCGGCAGAATGATTAGTTACCTAAATGGTGCAATTTGTTTTGTTCCAGCCTTAGCTCCTATTCTTGGTAGTTACCTTACTCAGCATTTTGGTTGGAGAAGTAATTTTTCTTTTATGACCGTTTTTTCAATTGTTATCGGCATAGTGTTATTCTTTGCGATGAAAGAAACCAATCCTGAACAGGAAAAAACCAATGTATTTAAATTGTCTCGGTATGGAGCAGTGATTTCAAACCAAAATTTCATTTATCATGCTTCACTTTGTATGCTCGCCATGTCTGTAATTTTAGCTTACGTCACTAATGCACCCATTGTTCTAATGGATCAAATGGGCTTGAGTATGGATAGGTTCACGTTTTGGTTTGCACTAAATGCAGCAATAAATATTGCGGCGGCTTTGTTAGCACCGAAATTAATGGATAAAGGCACACATAAAGCTCTGATTATCGGAATAGTTACCATGATTATTGGTGGAGGGTTGATGGTTATTTTACCCAGTGATCAATATGCATGGGCATTTATGATGCCAATTTTTCTTTCTTCAATAGGGTTTGCCTTGGTATTAGGGACTGCAGCAGGTAAGGCTTTATCACCGTTTGGGGACAAAGCGGGTACGGCTGCCGCGTTGTTGGGACTATTCCAAATGAGCGGAGCTGGTTTAGTTGTTGGTACAGTGCATAGGCTAGACCTTTCTGCTCAGTCCACTATTTCGTTACAAATGTTTCTCATGTTACCTAGTTTATTGGTTTTACTGACGAGAAAAGGTAAAAAATGGCATGAGGTATATAGCTAAACTATTTTGCTTAATTAATAGAATGATAGTTTTCCAACCACATATTAAGGTGTATATTTAACGATGTGCGGTAAATATCTAATTAACTAACTTTGGAAATATATATCCCTAATGTCACTAACGACTTATGAATTAGCTCGTGTATTAGAGCAATTAGAAGAATCCCCAGAAAAAGTAATGTTTGGTAAATTGCTTACTGAATTGGGCAATCAAAGTGAAGAACGTATCCGTAGTGCTGCGAAACAAGTGCCAATTAGTACTTTGAGGGACATAGTGTTCCAATTTCAGACAGTTATTGAGTCTCGAAAAAGCGAACAAGTAGAGCAAATGGCAAAAAAGTTGGCTGAACAGGGTATATCTGCGGAAGAACTAAAAGAGTACCTAAGTAAGTAAAAAATCTGCTTATCTATTTATAGTGTTTATCAAAATTTAATATTTTAAATTGTAAGTTGAATTGATTTTTTCTTTTGCTCATTGAGCAATAAAAATAATTGCTCTTGGTATAACATTCAAAATTAAAAATACTATTATGTAAAAAGAGCAATCTTTATAGCTATTTTGCTTACGTTTTTACTTATAACCATTCTGTTTTATCAACTGATCTCATCAAACGCTGCTGCATTCAAATTATGACGTTAATTCAGAAATTTATTGCTATGAACAGCGATATAAAAGACGTTTAATGTATAATCCGTACAATATGTATAAATACACAGTAATTTTTAATTGGGACTAAATAATGGACGCTTCACTACTACTTGATGGTCTAAATGATAAGCAAAGACAAGCTGTTGGTGCTCCTTTAGAAAATATGCTGATTTTAGCTGGAGCAGGTAGTGGTAAAACTCGGGTACTTGTCCACCGTATCGCCTGGTTATTATCGGTAGAAAATGCATCACCTTTTTCTATAATGTCGGTTACGTTTACTAACAAAGCGGCAGCTGAAATGCGTGGGCGTATTGAAGACCTCACTAAGGGCAGTGCTTCAGGAATGTGGAATGGAACATTTCATGGAATTTGTCATCGGATACTTCGTGCGCACTATTTAGATGCCGATTTACCACAAGACTTCCAAATTTTAGATTCAGAAGATCAACAGCGTTTGCTTCGTCGTTTGATTAAAGCGCAAAACTTAGACGAAAAGCAATGGCCAGCTAGGCAAGCAGCGTGGTGGATTAATGGTAAAAAAGATGAAGGGTTAAGACCAAAACACATTGATGCTTACCAAGACCCAATAACTCAAACGTGGCTACAAGTTTATTCTGCTTATCAAGAAGCATGTGATAGAGCTGGGCTAGTTGACTTTGCAGAAATTTTACTTCGTGCAACCGAACTACTCAGAGACAAAACTTTTATAAGAGAGCACTATCAAGCCCGTTTTTCACATATTTTGGTGGATGAGTTTCAAGACACTAATAATATTCAGTACGCATGGCTAAGGTTGATGGCAGGTAAAACAAGTCATGTGATGATTGTAGGTGATGATGACCAATCTATTTATGGTTGGCGTGGTGCAAAGATAGAAAATATCCATAAATTTACGGAAGAATTTCCAAGCGTGACCACTATTCGCTTAGAACAAAATTATCGATCAACCAAAACCATATTAAAGGCTGCTAATGAGCTGATCGGAAATAATACAGAGCGAATGGGTAAAGAGTTATGGACCGATGGAAGTGAGGGTGAACAAATTTCTGTTTATTCTGCCTATAACGAATTAGATGAAGCAAGGTTTGCTGTTAGCAAAATTAAAGAGTGGCAAGAGCATGGCGGGGCACTCACCGATTGTGCAATGTTATACAGGAATAATGCACAATCACGAGTTTTAGAAGAGGCATTAATTCAAGCACGATTGCCATATCGTATTTATGGCGGGATGCGCTTTTTTGAACGCCAGGAAATTAAAGATGCGCTAAGTTATATGCGATTGATGGCGAACCGTCGAGATGATGCTGCATTTGAACGGGTCGTAAATACCCCAACCCGAGGGTTAGGTGATAAAACATTAGAAACAATCCGTCTTGCTGCGCGAGAACGTGGTGCGACAATGTGGCAAGCGAGTGTCGCGTTACTTGAAGAAAGAGTGTTTGCGGGAAGAGCCGCTGGAGCGTTAGGTCGATTTATCGAATTGATCAATGCATTAGAAGATGACACGTCTGAGCTTCCATTACATCAACAAACTGACCATGTGATTAAGTCTTCTGGCCTATTTGCTATGTATGAGCAAGAAAAAGGTGAAAAATCACAAGCACGTATAGAAAACTTGGAAGAGCTTGTTACCGCAACAAGGCAATTTGAAAAGCCTGAAGAAGCTGATGATATGACTTTGCTCTCTGCATTTTTGTCTCATGCTGCATTAGAAGCAGGAGAAGGGCAAGCAGATGAATTTGATGATGCGGTGCAGTTAATGACATTACACAGTGCCAAGGGCTTAGAGTTTCCTTTGGTGTTTATGGTTGGTGTGGAAGAAGGGATGTTTCCAAGCCAAATGTCAGCAGAAGATGCGAGTCGTTTAGAAGAAGAACGACGTCTCTGTTATGTGGGTATGACTAGAGCAAAAGAAAAGCTTTATATCACTTATGCAGAAATGCGACGTGTATACGGACAAGATAAATACCATAAGCCATCAAGATTTATTAAAGAGCTTCCTGAAAACTGTTTGGACGAAGTGAGAATGAAAGCTCAAGTGAGTCGTTCTGCAACTCATGGCCGCTTTAGTCAAACAGTAGTAAAGGAAAACTTCAATGAAACCGGCTTTAGTTTAGGTCAACGAGTTAAGCATCCTAAATTTGGCGAGGGTACTATTATTAATTTTGAAGGAAGTGGGCCACAGAGTAGAGTGCAAGTTGCTTTTAATGGTGAAGGTATTAAGTGGTTGGTCACACAGTATGCCAAATTGGAAAAAGTGTAGAATGGAATGATAAAAGTAATACTCTAGATAAAAAGAAAACCCCGATACCTAGGTATCGGGGTTATAGTCTTACTTGCAGCAATCCAGCTACTAAATGTGCTCCATGCATCAAATCCTTGATAGTGTGCTGTATTCCTTCAGCGCATTTCCTTTCATCGCCTTCCTAGCGGTGTCCTTGATCTTATCCTGATCTGCTAACAATCCTCGTCAGCGTCCGTCACTTGATCCTTGAGCGGTGTCCCTTACATCTTCCTGATGTTCAATCCTTGCCTCTTCCTGAGGTGTCCTTTGCCTTTCCCTAGTAGTAACCATCCTAGTTACTATTGAGTCCATTCAAAGTCCTATTTGCTGTCCGTGCAGATTATTAATCCTAAATAACCATCCCTTCATCCTGAAGGCACCAAGTCCTTGGCTAATTAAACTAAATGTTAGAATCCTTCCAACGGAGAAAATCATAGCAACTACAGTTATATCATCAAGAGTTTCAAAAATAAGATCATACAAATAGCCAATACAAATTATTATGAATTTAACATCAATGCCCATTTTAAAAGGGCTTGATACTAAAATCTTCATACTATTTTGTTAAAAATAGACGGGATGTCTTACGTTTCTGTAAGATATCTCTTACAAGTATATAATCTTATGTCCCAGTGAAATATAGTAAGATAAGTCCAATCACTCAGCAATTAGTCATCACTGGCATAGCATAGCATTATGTTTTTTTTTGCTTTCTTTTTTGATTAGCAAACTTAAGCCCATCAAAACTAAACACGATAAGTGCACCCCAAATAAACGCGAAAGTAATTGCCTTGTCTGCGGTAAATGGTTCGTTATAAATGAATACCGCTAATAAAAACATTAAGCTAGGTCCGATATATTGAAAAAAGCCTAATGTAGAAAGCATGATTCTTGTTGCTGCACCGTTGAAACAAAGTAACGGCAGAGTGGTAACAATACCTGCTGATATTAATAATAAGGTTAGCTTTATATCGTTATCTAATAGATGAGATGTGGCACTGTCCGCAATCAAGAATAGATAAATAAGTGCAGCAGGGAGAATAATCATAGTTTCAATGAAAAGTCCTGTTTGTGCATCTAAATTAATTTTTTTCCGAAGTAAGCCATAGCAACCAAAGCTCGTTGCTAAAGCAAGAGCAACTACGGGAATTCTACCAAAAGCAATAATCTGAATAGCGACGCCAATAAAGGCGAGTAAAACAGCAAACCATTGTAATTTTCTCAATCGCTCACCAAGAAACAACATACCCAGAACAACATTGAATAAGGGATTAATATAGTAGCCAAGGCTTGCATCTATCATGTGATTAGCATTAACTGCCCAAATAAATATCAACCAGTTAGTGCCAACAAGTACGGATGTTAAGGTTAGAAAAAGCATGTTTTTCTTATTTTTTAACACCTGTCTAACTGTTTTCCATCGTCTGCTAAAGTGGAGTAAAAAAGCCAAAAAAACAAATGACCAAATAACTCGGTGACTGAGTATTTCTAGCGCAGAAACTTCAGTAATGGATTTAAAATAGATTGGTGCGATACCCCACATGGTATAAGCCGCTATCGCGAGTAGAACACCTTGTTTTGACCTAGCCTGTTGTTCGAGTGTCATTATCTTCTAACTTATTTATGATTTTTAATAGGACGACAAGTATAAAAGGCAGATCACATATTAACCTAATAATTTGATGTTTTATTCCCAGTTAAACCCCATTACAATGTCCCATCACCGTAAAGGTAGAATAACTTCAATGAACATTCGGTATTAATTATTAGGACACTAATGACTTCCAACCTCTTAGAGCAGCAAATTGAAACGGATAGAAATGAGGCAGAATCAATACTTAATGATGTTTTCGGTTATCAACAGTACCGGGATGGCCAAGAGGAAGTCATTAATGCCGCTCTAAACAATAAAGATAGTCTGGTCATTATGCCAACGGGAGGTGGCAAATCTCTTTGTTATCAAATTCCCGCGCTCGTTAAAGACGGGCTTAGCGTTGTTATTTCTCCTCTTATTTCTTTGATGAAAGACCAGGTTGACCAATTAAAAGCAAATGGTGTTTCAGCAGAGTGCATTAATTCATCCATGCCGAGAGAAGATTTAATATCAGTGTATAACCGGATGAATAGTGGTAACTTAAAATTACTGTATGTTTCTCCTGAACGTGCTCTTACTCAAGATTTTATTGAACGACTCTCTTGGGTTAAAATTTCTATGGTTGCGGTGGATGAAGCTCATTGTATTTCGCAATGGGGCCATGATTTTAGGCCGGAATATGCTGCGTTAGGCCAACTCAAACTCCATTTACCTAATATTCCCTTTATGGCGTTAACCGCTACAGCAGATGATGCTACCCGCAAAGACATTCTTTCTCGTTTGCATATAGATCAAGCTGTCACTTATCTTGGCAGTTTTGATCGACCAAATATCCGTTATAACCTCGTAGAAAAGCACAAACCGGTATCTCAAGTTGTTCGTTTTCTTACTACACAAAAAGGTCAGTGCGGTATTATTTATTGCGGTAGCCGAAAGAAAGTAGAAATGTTGACAGAAAAACTCTGTAATAACCACATTAGAGCAGCGAGTTATCATGCTGGCCTTGATTCCGATGAACGTGCCTATGTACAAGAAGCGTTTCAACGTGATGATATTCAAATAGTCGTGGCGACGGTTGCATTTGGTATGGGTATCAACAAACCCAATGTCCGATTTGTGCTGCATTTTGATATTCCGCGGAATATAGAGTCGTACTATCAAGAAACCGGTCGAGCAGGTCGAGACGGGTTACCAGCAGAAGCTATGATGTTATTTGATCCTGCTGACATGGGGTGGTTGAGAAAAATCTTAGAAGAAAAACCAGAAGGTGAACAGAAGCGGGTAGAAACTCACAAGTTAAATGCAATGAGCGCTTTTGCGGAAGCTCAAACTTGTCGGCGACAAGTATTGTTGAATTATTTTGGTGAATATAGACATGAACCTTGCGGTAACTGCGATATCTGTTTGGACCCTCCTCAACATTTTGATGCAACAGAAGCCGCCAGAAAAGCGTTGTCTTGCGTATATCGTGTGAAACAAGGTTTTGGCATGGGCTATGTCGTTGAAGTGCTACGAGGTATGCAAAATATACGAGTGAGAGAAAATGGTCACGATCAATTATCTACCTATGGTATCGGCCGAGAACATAGCCATGATTATTGGATCAGTATTATGCGTCAATTGGTACATAAAGGGATGTTATTACAAAATATTACTCGAAATTCTACATTGCAATTAACCGAAGAGGCTAGGCCGCTATTACGTGGTGAACGAACTATTCAATTAGCAGTTCCTAGATTAGATACCGCAGTTAGGGCAGCTAAATCTAATAAATTAACCAATAAAAATTACGATAAAAAATTGTTCGTAAAATTACGCAAACTGCGAAAATCGATTGCCGATGAAGCTGGTTTGCCTCCTTATGTGGTTTTTAGTGACGCAACCTTAATAGATATGGCTGAAATGTTACCTTGTTCTTATGGTGAGATGTTAGCCGTAAATGGTGTGGGACAAGTTAAATTAGATCGATATGCCGATGCGTTTTTAGATCTGATTCAGGAGCATATCACCCATGAGAAATGAGCACTATTGGGGATTAGTCGACTATTGCGAAAGCGAATCACGCTTAATATTGTCATCTCCTCGATTTGATGTAGATAGTTTTCCATCGCTTGGTGAAACATTGGTTCAGTTGTTATCTGCGCATGTGAAAGAAAAACAATTTGATGCCGATTTACACTCTTGGCTTATTGATTTTGAAGGCAGCTTATTGTTTCTTAGAGCTGAACATTATTCCGAATCTATTTGGCTTGAAGCATTAGACAAAAATGACAGCAAAGAAGTGATGACGTATTTAGCGAAATTATTTGCTAAAGGTTTCTAGTCCATTGTTTTAATATAAGACCTCACGTTAATTTATAGGCTGAAGTGAATGTAATCGTTTGCTATGATTTTATCCTCTTGCGGCTCTTAACTATTACTGTATAATCGCCGCCCGCTCATACGAGTATTTTATTTAACTGCTGTAAAGAAGACATGTCGTCTACTTGGGTTCCCTCAACCCCAAGCAAAACTAAAAAGGTATAAAATGAATAATTTTACCCCAGTACAAATGCGTAAAGCACTATCAATTCTTATCCTGTTCCATCTGGTTATCATTGCATCAAGTAACTATTTGGTACAACTGCCATTTACTATTTTTGGCTTACATACGACGTGGGGAGCTTTCACATTCCCATTCATATTTTTAGCAACTGACTTAACGGTACGTGTTTTTGGCGCACAGCTTGCGAGAAAAATTATCTTCTTGGTTATGCTGCCAGCTCTTATTGTGTCCTACGTTTTATCAGTGGTTTTCTTTGAAGGGCAATTTCAAGGTTTTGGACCATTAACCGAGTTTAACTTGTTTGTTGCTCGTATTGCTGTTGCTAGTTTTATGGCGTATATATTAGGGCAGATCTTAGACGTACATGTATTTAATCGCTTGCGTCAACTTAAGCAGTGGTGGATAGCTCCTACTTGTTCAACCTTAATTGGTAACGCATTAGATACATTAGCTTTTTTTGCCATAGCATTCTACCAAAGTCCTGATGCATTTATGGCGCAACATTGGCAAGAAATCGCACTAGTAGATTATGGTTTTAAATTGGTAATTAGTTTAGGGCTGTTTGTTCCAATGTATGGCGTTGTGCTCAACTATTTAGTAAAAAGACTCACTACGGTTAACCCTAAGTTAAAGGTTACTGGCGTTAATGCATAGAATAGAGATCAAAACAGGCAACTGCTGCTTATACTAGAACAGAGTGTTGCCTATTTTTTTCTAAGTTATGGGTTTAAGACTATTTTTAAACTATCTGCTTTAAACGCACGGGATTAACTCGCTTTAATAATTAACGGCCAGCCAATATCAGATTGTCGATTGGATTCTATTTCTAGTTCAGCGTTGGTTAATGGGTTTGATTCTAACCATTCTTTATTGATGGTAATAATTAAAGTGTCTTGCTCGGATTCTATAATGAACTGAGGTTCTAGTTCGGTATTACGTCTATGGGTTAATATAACTGCTATTCTTAATAGCCGAAGTAAGCGCTTACCACTTTTTTCGGACAAAGCATGTTGCTCTGGTAATGAAGATAGAGGGTCTTTGTACCGGCGAGCCACTTCACCTATATAGAACTTCTGTGCGTGAGTGAAGCCAGGAAGATCCAGATTTTGCAAAAGATAAGCACTGTGTTGGCCCCCTTTTTTAAAATCAATGGTTAATCCAATTTCATGTAACTTAGACACAGTTTCAAGTAACACTGGAGCTTGAGGTTCTGGTAACCATTCTGTGCCACCGCATTGTCGTAGTAAAGATGATGTGGTGTTATGCACTTGCTCGCCGTACTGCTTATCAATTTGATAGCGTGATTGTACGCTATTAATCGTGCGAGCCCGAACGTCATGTTGCTGCATCTCTGCCATCATCTCATATACCATACCTTCTCTAAGCGCACCGCCAGCAAGAGTCATGGTTTCTATGTTTAGAAGTTCAAATATTGCGATCAAAATAGACAGCCCACTCGGAAAGACCAATGCCCTTTCTAAGGTTAAACCGTCGATTTCTAATTCTTCTAAATGATCAGACTGCATCGCTTGTTTTTGCAGGCGCTTTAGTTTGGAGTGAGTAATCACTTCATCCATACCCTGAGCTAACATTATTTCTTGTAGGGCTTGAACAGTACCGCTGGCTCCAACACAAATATTCCAACCTAGGTCAGAGTATTGTTTAAGAAGAGGTTGTAATGTTAACTTGGCAGCACCAATAGCATTATCAAAGTTATATGTATTGAGTTGGCGATCTTTAAAGTGTTTTTCAAGCCATGTAACACAGCCCATTTTTACACTTGTTAATGCTTTTGCTTCAAAGCCTTCTCCGATAATGAGTTCGGTGCTTGCACCACCAATATCGACAACAAGTCGTCTTCCTAAACCACCGGATGTATGTGCTACACCTTTGTAAATTGTCGCCGCCTCATCTTCACCAGAAATCACATTAATATCATAACCGAGAAGAGTATTAGCTTGCTTAAGAAAAATATCTACATTAGTTGCCGTTCTTAGAGTCGCTGTGCCGACAATGCGAATATTTTCTTTAGGGATATCTTGGAGCCTTTCAGCAAATAGCTTCAAACAGTCCCAACCTCGCTGCATCGCTTCTGGGCTCAAGGCATTATTCTGATCCAACCCAGCAGCTAAGCGGACTTTGCGCTTGATTTTTGCCATGGTCTGAACACTACCATTAACATTGCGTACAACCAGCATATGAAAGCTATTTGAGCCTAAATCGATGGCCGCATAAAGCGGAGATGAAACTGTTTGGTCCATATTTACTTTTGCTATCCCTTGTCTAATTAGTTACGAGGTTGACGTGCACGGTAATTACTGCGCTTGTTATTACGATTACCATTACGTGGTCCACCAGACTGTCTGCGGTTATTACTTGTTCTGTTTTGAGAACGAAGCGGTGGAGGGAAATCTTCTATTAAGGCCGTTGGGTCGTAATCCGAAACGGGTATCGTATGTTCGATATACTCTTCTATCGCCGTTAAATTAATGGCGTAGTCTTCGCAAGCAAAACTAATTGATGACCCACTTTCTCCAGCGCGACCTGTTCGGCCAATGCGGTGAACGTAATCTTCGCTATCATCTGGTAAATCATAATTAAACACATGAGTCACTTGTGGAATATGTAATCCACGAGCGGCCACATCTGTCGCGACTAAAATATCCAATTCACCTTTAGTAAATTGCTCTAAAATGCGTTCACGTTTCTTCTGTGGAACATCTCCGGTTAACAAACCAACACGGTGACCATCGGCAGCTAAATGACCCCAAACTGAATCACACTTGTATTTTGTGTTGGCAAAAATTATCGCACGGTCAGGCCATTCTTCTTCAATGATCGTCTGAAGAAGTGACATCTTGTGTTCATTTGACGGATAAAAGAGTTCTTCTTTAATACGGTGACCCGTTTTCTGAGTCGGCTCAACCACAACATGCTCTGGGTTGTGCATGTGCTCAAAAGCAAGTTCTTGAACTCGGTATGAAAGCGTAGCAGAAAATAGCATATTGAGACGTTCGTTTGGCTCAGGCATACGACGGAAAAGAAAACGAATATCTTTAATAAAACCTAAATCAAACATTCTATCGGCTTCATCAAGAACAACCGCTTGAATATGATTCAAGTTAAAGACTTTTTGTTTATAGAAATCGATGATTCGACCGGTAGTACCGATAAGAATGTCGACTCCTTTTTCTAATTTTTTGACTTGCTTATCATAACTTTCACCACCGTAGGCAAGTCCTGCAGTGATACCTGTCGATTCAATTAAGGTTTCGGCATCGTTATAGATTTGAATCGCAAGTTCACGCGTTGGAGCCATTATAATAGCGCGCGGTTGATTGGGTTTTCTACCTTCCTGTTCTGGTGTTGTTAGTAAATGATTAAAAGTAGCAGTAAGAAACGCTAAGGTTTTACCAGTCCCTGTTTGGGCCTGGCCTGCAATGTCTTGGCCGGTGAGCAGTACCGGCAACGCCAAGGCTTGGATAGGGGTACAATATTCGAACCCTTTTTTATCTAATCCTTCAATGACTTGCGGTAATAAACCGAAGTCGGCGAACTTTTGCTCTGTGATATGTGTCTTTGTCATAGGTAATAGAATATCAGTTAAGGGTTGCATTACGGAAGTAAATACATTCCAATAGGGAATCTATTTTCTGGTTATCATCCAACCAGTAGCATATAAACACATTGGAGTGGAAGATGAGTGATAAATTTTTGCAGCTATCAGATGAAAGTTTTGAAAACGATGTAATCAAAGCTGCAGGCCCTGTATTAGTCGATTTTTGGGCAGAATGGTGCGGACCTTGTAAAATGATTGCACCTATTCTAGATGAGATCGCGGAAGAATACGAAGGTAAACTCACTATTGGTAAACTAAATATTGACCAAAACGCGGGTACACCGCCTAAATTTGGCATTCGTGGTATTCCAACATTGCTTCTCTTTAAAGATGGTAGTGTGGCAGCAACGAAAGTTGGTGCACTTTCTAAATCTCAATTAAAAGAGTTTTTAGATGCAAACCTGTAAAATGGGTTGTATATGAGCAAGAAGCCGTGCATTTTGCAATAAATGCACGGTTTTGTTCTTTGTAAAACTAGACTACACTTTTATTTAATGTTAGTTTATCGCACGATAAATAAACAAATGTTCATTTCTTGGTCGCTCCTTAGGCCGAAAAAACCATAACTAACAAACAGATCCTATTTTGACTACAAAAGCTAAAGCATCCACTACTATGAATCTGACTGAACTGAAGAACAGGCCTGTATCTGAGCTTGTGAAACTTGGCGAAAGCCTCGGTCTGGAAAACCTTGCACGTCTACGTAAACAAGACATTATTTTCTCTACTCTTAAGGCTCACGCGAAAAGCGGTGAAGATATTTTTGGAGATGGTGTACTAGAAATCCTTCAAGACGGTTTTGGATTTTTACGTAGTGCAGATAGTTCCTATCTTGCGGGACCAGACGATATTTACGTGTCCCCAAGCCAAATACGCCGATTTAATTTACGTACTGGTGATTCGATCGCCGGTAAAATTCGTCCTCCTAAAGACGGCGAGCGTTATTTTGCTTTGTTGAAAGTTAATACTGTTAACCATGACAAACCAGATAATGCACGCAATAAAATACTTTTTGAAAACTTAACTCCATTGCATGCGAATGAACGTATGATGATGGAGCGTGGTAATGGTTCTACCGAAGATATTACTGCCCGTATTTTGGATTTGGCCTCACCTATTGGTAAAGGTCAACGTGGTTTGATTGTTGCTCCGCCAAAAGCCGGTAAAACAATGCTACTGCAAAACATTGCTCAAAGTATCGCTTACAATCACCCTGAGTGTGAACTGATGGTTTTACTGATAGATGAGCGTCCAGAGGAAGTAACGGAAATGCAACGCCTTGTTAAAGGTGAAGTTGTGGCGTCGACGTTTGATGAGCCTGCGTCTCGTCATGTTCAAGTTGCAGATATGGTAATAGAGAAAGCCAAACGTCTTGTTGAGCATAAAAAAGATGTGGTTATTCTGCTTGATTCAATTACTCGTCTTGCTCGTGCATACAACACAGTTGTTCCTTCATCAGGAAAAGTGTTAACCGGTGGTGTTGATGCTAATGCATTGCATCGTCCAAAACGATTCTTCGGTGCGGCACGTAATGTTGAAGAAGGTGGTAGTTTAACGATTATTGCCACAGCACTGGTTGATACCGGTTCGAAAATGGATGAAGTAATCTACGAAGAGTTTAAAGGTACAGGTAATATGGAATTACACCTTAACCGCAAAATTGCGGAAAAACGTGTCTTCCCTGCCATTGACTTTAAACGTTCTGGAACTCGTCGCGAAGAATTGCTCACAAAATCCGATGAACTGCAGAAAATGTGGATTTTGCGTAAAATTGTCCACCCAATGGGTGAGACAGACGCAATGGAATTTCTAATCGATAAGTTAGCAATGACTAAAACAAATAATGAGTTTTTTGACGCAATGCGTCGACAATAACGTTAACGACCTTTTAGTTTCTTAAACGCCATTCATATTTTGTATGAATGGCGTTTTTTTTAATGTAGATAAAAATTGGCTTTCGTACAATCTTCGGATGAATACTAACTAAAAGTCGGTTTCGTTATTATTTTGTTATAAAATGAGCTTAATTCTAATAATCGAACGGTAACATGAGTAATGAGTATCAAGGATTTACGTGACTTTATTTCCCTTTTAGAAGAAAAAGGATTGCTTAAACGTATTACTCATCCAATTGATCCACAATTTGAGATGACCGAAATTAGCGATCGTACTCTACGAGCTGGTGGCCCGGCACTATTATTTGAAAACCCTATCGGTTATGACATACCAGTGTTAACCAATTTGTTTGGTACAGCCGAACGGGTTGCTTTAGGCATGGGTAGAGCTGATGTATCAGAACTAAGGGAAGTTGGAAAACTATTAGCGTATTTAAAAGAACCTGAGCCACCTAAGGGCTTTAAAGATGCTATTGATAAAATCCCGGTATTTAAGCAAGTCTTAAATATGCCCACTAAAAGATTAAAAAAAGCGGCTTGTCAGAAAATAATTTGGCAAGGTGACGAAGTTGATTTAGATAAAATTCCCGTGATGAGTTGTTGGGCTGAAGATGTTGCTCCTCTTTTGACTTGGGGATTAACAGTAACCAAAGGTCCTAATCAGAAACGACAAAATTTGGGTATTTATCGTCAACAAAAATTGTCTAAAAACAAAGTGATTATGCGTTGGTTAGCCCATCGTGGTGGAGCGCTTGATTTACAAGACTGGATAGAAAGTCATCCTGATGAACCTTTCCCTGTATCGGTCGCTTTTGGTGCAGATCCTGCGACAATTTTAGGTGCAGTGACCCCAGTCCCAGACACACTGTCTGAATATGGTTTTGCTGGATTGCTTAGAGGCAGTAAAACTGAAGTAGTAAAATCTATCAGTAACGACTTAGAAGTTCCAGCGAGTGCAGAAATCGTGTTAGAAGGGTATATCGATCCGAATGAATATGCGGATGAAGGACCTTATGGAGATCATACAGGATACTATAACGAGGTTGAGCAACATCGAGTATTTACTATTACTCACATCACAATGAGAGAAAAACCAATTTATCACAGTACCTATACAGGAAGACCACCAGATGAACCGGCAATATTAGGTGTCGCTCTTAATGAAGTCTTTGTGCCTATACTGCAAAAGCAGTTTCCTGAAATTGTCGATTTTTATCTTCCTCCTGAAGGTTGCTCTTATAGAATGGCCGTTGTCACTATGAAAAAGCAATATCCTGGACATGCAAAACGAGTCATGATGGGTGTGTGGTCATTTTTAAGACAATTTATGTATACTAAGTTTGTTATTGTCTGTGATGATGATGTAAATGCACGTGATTGGAATGATGTTATTTGGGCAATAACCACGAGAATGGATCCTGCTCGTGATTCGGTTATGATCAGTAATACCCCCATTGACTCATTAGATTTTGCCTCACCAGTTGTTGGTTTAGGTTCGAAAATGGGGCTTGATGCGACCAATAAATGGCAAGGTGAAACAGAGAGAGAGTGGGGCCGTCCGATAAAGAAAGATCCTGAAGTAGTGAAAAAAATTGATGCCATTTGGGATGAACTTGGTATTTTATGATTTATAAAGTCACTATGCTCCCTAGTGGTCTCCAATTTGATGTACCAGCAGGACAAACGATATTAGAAGCCGCGCTCAACAATAATATAAGCTTCCCTTATCGATGTCAGGTTGGTGCCTGCGCCATGTGTATGTGCCGGAAATTGGAAGGAAACATATCCTACCATTTAGAGCCTATGTTGACCGAAAAAGAGCAGTTAAGAGGCTGGATGTTTGCCTGCCAGGCTTATGCTGAAAGTAATTTAAAACTTACCTTTGAAGAGTAAGAGGGAATATGACTATCCGTTGTAAAGTAAAGTCCATCGAGCCACTGGCTTGTAATACATTTAAAATATTGCTCCACCCAGATACACCTATTGAATTTAAAGCGGGCCAGTATTTGATGGTAGTAATGGGTGAAAAAGATAAACGTCCATTCTCAATGGCTAATAGTCCATGCCGACATAATGGTGAGTTGGAACTGCATATTGGTGCTGCAGAACACAATCTATATGCTTCCGAAGTAGTAGATAAGATGAAGTTCGCTTTGGCAAATGATGAATTAATAGAAATTGATGCACCACATGGGAATGCTTGGTTACAACAAAGCGAGCGTCCAATATTATTAATTGCAGGTGGAACGGGTTTTAGTTATGTACGTTCTATTTTAGATCATTGCGTCAGTCAAAATAATCAAAACCCCATTTATCTCTATTGGGGAGCAAGAACAGACGGTTTGCTTTATGCTTTTGACGAAATGACCAGTATTGCTAATCAATTTGATAATATTCATTTTATACCAGTAGTAGAAACGGCACCTAATGTCTGGAATGGAAAAGTTGGTAATGTTTTGTCGGCGGTGAAAACAGATTTCGAGACATTGCAACATTTTGATATTTATATTGCTGGTCGTTTTGAAATGGCCGGTGCAGCAAGAGAGCAATTTAGCCTAGAAAAAAATGCTAATAGAGAACGTATGTTTGCAGATGCTTTTGCATTTATCTAATTATGTTAAGTAAAGGTTATAAAATCGACTTTTTGTAACCTTGTTTTATTACTTTTGATGGCAAAAACAGCAATCAAATAAAAAAATTAAATTATTTTAGAAAAGGACTTGCGTCACATATAAATCTGCCTATAATGCGCAACTCCTAACGACGAGGCCTTATTTAAAAAGGTTTCGTAGAAAAAAGGAAAAATAGGTCTTAGAAAAATAATTCTAAAAAAGTGTTTGACACGAAGAGTTATATCGCTAAAATGACCGCCCGCTTTAAAGGTAAAAGCAAAATGCTTAAATGTGTTTGTTTTTCCAAGTTAAGCAACGCTCTTTAACAATTTAAACCTATATCAATCTGTGTGGGCACTTGTTGATTGTAATCGACACGATTTTGTATCTTAGGGTACACAATCACAACGGTATCAATGAACAACGTGACCTAATTTGATGACGGGTACGTTAGCTTTTAAGTTAAGGCATCTTAAGTATCGAACACAGTTATTTAACTATCATTCTGTTGGAGTGATAGGAACTTTAAATACCATTTACGACTTGGTTTTTATCAAGCCGTAAAGGCAATTTGAAGTCAGTATTCATTGAGACCT
>NZ_JAWMPW010000036.1:0-20332 GCF_033101115.1 Vibrio sp. TH_r3
ATAGCCTTCTTTTACGTTTAGTCATAATGTCACCTGTTAACTTATGAGGTGATGATATCACCTCTAACTAGGTGGCCAAATTAACTATGCCACTTCACCCCTAGGGTATGGTCCTTATAGGCGTTCGGCATAAGCACCCTCCCAACTAATCTGAATACGTTGCAAATCGACTTTCCATACCTGTAGTTATGCATCAAATACTAATTTAGTAGATACACTAAATATCATTCATGCTACAAAGCATATAGCGTCAAGATAAAACGTAAATGAGAGGTGCATTCAACAAAAACATCCTCAACTATATACAAGAAAGTTGAGGATGAGCCCTAGTGGTTAAAACATAATTTAGGTAAAAATCGGCGCTAAAGCGAACTTGAATTGAATATATAATTTCACACTAAACCTTCGAAAGTAGCCGTATAAATTTCGAAATATCAAAATTTAATGCACAGTTATTTTCAATATTCAATTCATCAATTTTTGTATAGTCGGCCTATAAAATCGGTAAACAACCAAATATTTATCCTATAAAAATTAACGAATCAGAACGACGGTTAGACATTTCAGATGAAACAAAAGCATTAAAAAGTGTACAAGTATCGATGGTTCATCGATTACTTTCTCGGAGAAAACCTGTCAATTCATCAACAGAGACGTGAGGAAGACAAGACGATTTTTTTGGTTTTCAATCCTAAATAATCCGAAAAGCCCATGTAGAGAGCAATCTAAAATGAAGCGTTTTCAGGAAGAAAAGAGCAAGCTAACTTCAATTGATCAAAACCAATTTGTAGACTTAATTAATGAGATTAGGTGAGTGATTCATCGAGCTACAAAAACGAATGCTAGCAAGATGAATTATAGATTAATTAAAGAATCGCCCGAAATAATTCATAGTGTTACCAGTATTAATTTTCACCTACAGAAAGTTTACAATTCACTACATAACAATTTATTGATTGTAGATAGTGTGAATTTTCGAATGGTTAAAGATAAAGAACTAAGAGAATCTCAATTAAAATTACATCGTATTTGTCAAATTTAATGATAAAGAAACCGTAAATTAGGCCAAGTGAATGCATCCTAATATGTATATCACAACGTGAACAAAACCCTAATATCATGTAATTTGTTATCCTCCAACCAGAGAACGCGATGAATAAATGCACGTAAAAATCAAAAATCAAACGCACAACAAACTGTAATTTGAATGTGGTCACGCAACAACAATCCCATATTAGACTTTCTACATCCGGACAAATAACTACATAAAATAAATCAGACTTCGCCAGCTAGTAACAATTAAAATGTGCAGAAATCGATCATAGCTAACTATCATTGCCTTCAACAAAGACTTCATCAGAACGAACGAAACCAGATGTAGATAACTCAAAATCAATAAAATTCCACACGACAAAAATCAAAAGCCATCAATGTATAATCGATGAAAAAACAGAGTTGTTGGACTCGAAAATAAGTGGAATTAATTCTTTGCTACATGGTAAATGTTAATAATAAAATCAACGAAAACAAAAACACATTTCTAAGTAAATGAGAGATATCCTAAACAAGAAAATCAATCCAGTTGATTCATCAACTAGGAAATGTAGTCTTAAAAACGTCGTTCTAAAAAGAGATAGCATTTAGAACTAGTGATAAAGATCCGTCCGATTACCCGCGAATTTCGAAAGAGTTTTACTGTCATTTAGGATGCAAACCCGCCTAAAACTTAACCACTAAAAGCCGAGCTTTCACATAAAATTGTGAAATAATTTTTAGCCTACATCCGAAAATTCACTGTTCATTCAAGTGCCAGTCAATCTCCAGACAGGTCAAAAAATAAACAAATTTAGATGGTTCAATATTCGTGTTGTCAGTTCAGATCGCCCCAAAAAACCGTTTTAAGCAATTTTTCGCAATTCATAATAAACGTGAATACCGTTTTTTCTGCGATTTTCAAAACGACAAATCCGTTTTTTTGGGGGTTTTTATAACGACAAACTCGTTTCTGGTTTTTTTGGGAAAACGCGAATGCCGTTTTTTTGGGGTTTTTATAACGACAAACTCGTTTTTGGTTTTTTTAGAAAAACGTGAATACCGTTTTTTTGGGGGGTTTTATAACGACAAACTCGTTTCTGGTTTTTTTAGAAAAACGTGAATACCGTTTTTTTGGGGGTTTTTATAACGACAAACTCGTTTTTAGTTTTTTTAGAAAAACGCGAATGCCGTTTTTTTGGGGGGTTTTATAACGCAAAACCCGTTTTTAAGGCAAACGCGAATGCCGTTTTTTTTGTTTTTTTAAAGCGAAAAACTCGTTTTTGGGGAGGCCATTTCCTATATATATATATATATCTAAGATTAGATATATGCGAGGGTGTTTTTGCATGCTAAAATTTTCGTGTGAGTGATTCTCGGTAAAAAGTCGGTCTTCCGCTTCTTTGAAGCAAATTGCGATGCGGTGAAACGCTACTTTCCCAAATCCGCGTATAACTAAGTACCTTTTTTATTTGAGACAAACACCAAGCCCCTTATGGTTTTCCATGAGGGGCTTTTTTTGTACCTGTGATTTTTTTCTGTCACGGAAAAAATGCAGCTTTGGTGGCTAGTGGCGTTTCTACATCAGATACCCACGAAAGAGTTACTAATATGACCACGACACAAAATAAAACGATCTTATTGCTTTTGGCAATATCGTTAAATGCTACTGCAGAAACAGAACCTAGCAAACTCATCCAGCAAAACGGCCACACAAATGTAGTCATAGACACGTCTCATGTGCAGAAGAAACCATTAGATAACATTACAACAATGCAGTTACCCAAAGCAGTTCGATACATCGGACAGGCGCTCAACTACATCCTATTTCCAACCGGTTACTCATTAGAAGATTTAGATGTGACGCAACAAGAAGTACTAGCGTTATACGCAATGCCAGTGCCGATGGTAAACAGAACTTTTAAACGCTCGACTGTTAAACAAGTAATGGAGGCATTAGTTGGGGAAGGGTACGTAATAACCGCCAACCCTATCAACAGAAAGATCAACATTAAGACAGATGTAGACAAGGAGTAATTAAATGCCTAGAGAAAAATTGGATTTCAAAGTAGCACTGGATGTCGACGAAGTTGAAGGTGTCTCGCGTGAAGTTACCAAAGAGGAACAATCCGAGGTTGGAACAAAAGATGAATCCGATAAGAAAGAAAAGAACGAAGTCGGAATTAAAGAAAACGACAAGATAGAGAAAAGAGATAACGATGAAGAAGAGCAAGAAATAATAAACGACAAAGAAAAGAGCAAAAAGTCCAAGTCTAGAAAAAATGAACGCAAGCCTAAAGTTGAACCAAGAAACAAGCAAAGTGGTGCGGGCTCAAAAATAAAAAGCGCATTTACGTACGCGATAATTATTGGTTTATCTATTGGTGGTTCTTCAGTTGTTCAAGAGTACAAATCGCTACTGACAGGTGAAACGGATATAGAAGCCACAGAAATAGATAGAGATGAATTCACTTTTAGCTATTAGTGAGATCAAAAGCCAGTTATCAGAGTTAAAGAAGCAAGATATGAAAAATCAAAATGATCTTAACGAAGCGGATTCTGTTGTCGCTGAACTTGAAAGAAAGCTAAAAGAATATATTGCCGAACAATTACAAAGACAAGCTCAGGTTGATTCGTTACTAAAAGAGCTACACAGAGCCGATGAAACTAACTCATTTTCTGTCATGAGTATCAAAAATCAAATTGACGAAATAAGAACCCAAGCTCAAGCAAAAAGCGATGTTCTCTTGAGAGAAATGAAAGAACTTAAAAGAAGAGCCGATGCCGTCGAGGTGGAAGAAAAAAAGCAATCAGAAAAACCCAAGAACAACAATCCAAATAACGTGACAGCTTTTCAGCAGAGTTCGGAAAAGAAAGACAATACCAAGAGAAAGGTTGTAGACCGCATTCATCATCTTGAAATTCAAGGAACCTTCCAGTACGGAACGGAATCAATTGGAATACTTGTCGATGGACTAAGTGGCGTTATTCAGGTTACCGAAGGTGACCTTGTTGGGACTATGAGGATAACCAAAATCAATTCAACAAAACTTCAGTACACTGACACAATAACAGGTGAGCTTTATGAAATTCGCATTGACCAATAAATTATTACTGACTGCTTCCGTAGCACTTACGCTTGGCACATCTCACGCAGCTCCCATTACAAATCTTTATGTACCGGATTTGTCTGTAGATGAAATCAAGGTTTACGATCCCAACACGAAACAATCTGACGTTAAATACAAAGTCGACGGTATCGATATCGAGTTGGACGAAAAAGATTTAGTAAAAGCGAAGAACTGGAACCTTACAGCTAGTCAGTGGGCACAATACAAGTATGCGATGGAATACACACCACGAGAAACATGGTCTCCAGATTTGGAACCCACAATCGTACTCGGGCTACTAGCCAAAAGAGAAACCGAAAAAATGCATTACGCAAATCTCGCAAATGCAATGGAGCTGGATAGACGCGAACGAGGGATAACGCTACAGCAATACGGAATTACCGACATTAAACAACGAATGGGTGTGTCCGAGTTTGGTGAAGAAGAGTTAACAAGGATAGAGCAAAGCCTCGGTGAAACCAAAACAGGTATCAAGAGTATCTTTGTTGATCCAACAGAAGGTGCATGTGACAAACAGTGCGTTCGGTTTTTACTGATGACAATGATGGGCACACCAAGCAACCAATCAATCGTGGTGTATCACGACAAAGGGACAGAGGATGACGTTTACGCCATGTTCAAGTTGGCAGGAATTAACCGGCACGATTTAGACAAGAAAGAGGCGCAGGTAATTTACTCCAAAGAAAAGTTTGAAAAATATGCGACCAATCCTAACGGTATTCCATTTTACATTCGAGTAAATGATACAGGTGAGTATCGAAAGGAAATCAAAAGAAAGAATAAAGGGTAATCCCACTCATGGTTAAATCAAAACAGTTATTAGCACTCGTAGCAATGGGAATATGTATTTCCCAAAACCCGAACGCACAGGCAAGTCCTGTAGAGATGAAACCTGATTATTACTCAAAGGTTATCGTAGATGCGGCAGTGAAGAATGACATTCCGTACGTTTACTTATATTCCTTAGCGGCAAAAGAGAGCTCAGCGAAGTTAGAGAACGGTAAGAGACGTCCGTGGCCTTACACGATGAATTACAAAGGCAAGGGGTATTACTTTCGTAGTTATGCAGATTTGGTAAAAGCGAGTCAGCGTTTATTGGATTCAGGAGAGAATAACTTTGATGTGGGAATTTTTCAGATTAACTACATGTGGAACACGGACCGTTTTGACGGGATAACGGATTTAGCACATCCAGCGAAGAACGCAGAGATAGCCGCTCAGATACTCAAAGAGAAATACGATAGTTGGGTTATTGCTGCGGGTCGTTATCACAATCCAGCGAACAAGAATGGTCGAGCTAACGCTTATTCGCGTGAATATTTAGAATTTTTGGAGTTAGTTAAGATTGACATCCTCCCCTAGCTAAATCGCTAGGGGATTCCCATTACTGGGCGATCACCAAATTGCTTTGGTGACAGGTTCCTGTTGCTGGCGGCATTATTGCACCACTCACTTCACAGGCCAACAAGCGATGTCCTCGCTCTAAAACATTTAAAGCACCAACAATATCGGCATTATTGTTGTAATCACATGCAACGCATTCAAAGTGCGCTTGAGTTTGACGGTTATCTTTTGATACATGACCACAGCAAGGGCATGTTTGACTTGTATATTGAGCAGGAACAGCAACAACGAAGCCGCCATTCCATATTTGCTTGTACTCTAGTTGTCTTCTGAACTCATGCCAACCTTGGTCGAGTATTGATTTGTTCAGTCCAGACTTAGCTTTCACGTTCTTACCGTGTTCCTCTGTATTACCTTTTGCCGATTTAGACATATTTGATACCCGTAAGTCCTCAATCGCTATCATTGCGTGGTTTTGGCTGATTTGATGTGAGGCTTTATGTAAGTAGTCTTTGCGGCAGTTTGCAATAAGAGTGTGTAGTTTTTGGATTTTGGCTTTTTGATTCTTCCAGTTAGCAGAAAATTTAACTTTCCTTGATAGCTTGCGCTGCTCGATAGCCAAGCGTTTTTCGTGCTTTCGAAATGCGTTAAGCGGTTTTAGGTGTGAGCCGTCAGATAGCGTAACAAACTTGGCAATACCCATATCAACACCAACGGCAGATGTAGAACTATGCTTTGGTTCGGCAATTTCTTGCTCAACCTGAAAGGATATATACCAGTGACTTGACTTAAAGCTCACAGTGCAGTTTTTAATTACTCCTTGCACTTCTTGAGATTTACGAAATTTTAACCAACCAAGCTTGCTCGGTAGCTTCACACGTTTGTCGCCTAATTCGCAGTATTTATTGAAGTTAACAAAGCGAACTGAATCTTGGTTTTTGCCTTTCTTTTTAAATCTTGGCTTATCAGCCGCCAGTGACTTATTAAAACAACGCATCCACGCGCCATGTAAGTCTTTTAGCTTTTGCTGCAAGTTATCGGTGTAGGCTTCCTTGAGCCAAGCTAGATCTTCTTGCTTTTTCCACTGAGTCACTAACTTATTAAGTTCAAAGGCACTTGGGATTTTTTCACCAGCATCTAGCTTGTCTAAGCAGTGACGCAAGCCTTGATTCCACACAAACCGAGCATGACCGCAAAGCACAGCAAGCCTAGCCATCTGTTCGGTAGTAGGATCTAGTCTGAATTTGTAGGCTTTGCGTATTAACATGACAATCAGTGTGTATTGAGTTATTCTTCTAGAATAAAGAAACAAAAATAAAAAGGCAATATCAGTGTGTCAATATAATAAGGGTAGGCATAGTTGTTACTCTATGCACTTGCATATCGTGTTTATTACAAAATATAGGCGTAAGGTTTTTGGGGAGCTTCACCTACAAAGCCTTGAGGCAACGCTTAGGGAACTTTGTTTGGGCTTTGATGCCGAATTAAAGGAATTTAACGGTGAACCTGATCACGTTCATTTGCTAATATCAACATCCCCGAACACACCAAGCGTAGCAAAGCTGGTAAACTCATTGAAAGCGACTAGTTCACGCAGGATCCGCAGAGAGTTTAACGATATTGCAGGGGCATTTGGTAAGAATGTTCTTTGGAGTCGTTCTTACTTTGCTGGTACATGCGGAGGGGCGCCATTGACGGTGATTCGCCAGTACATTGAGCAACAGGATAGACCGCATTAAGATGCTTCGCATCTTTGGCTATTCCCCTCCCTGCTGCTTCGCAGGGAGTACCCTAGCCATTAAGGATGGGGCAGAAGTTTGCTAACAGATCATCTGAATCAACTCATCTCGGGACAAGAGTGCCTTAGTGCTATTGGTCTAAAATATTGCTGCCCCATCCCTTCTCAGCGCGAAAGTTTACTCACAATCTTGATTGTAAGTTTGCCTTAGCAGATATCCTAGAAACTGTCGAAGTAAGTTTGTTTAAAAACTATGAGTTATTTGCAATTCTAAGAATACCCCATGTCTCTCATTAACCTATTGATTATCAGTTGAAATGTGTTTGGGAATACTACATGATAGGAGTATGAAAAGCGTTAGTCGTAAGAGGATAAAAATGAGAAATTTAGATATATTTAACTGCGCTGCGCTAGAAATCATGCACACTAGTTTGGAACATTTTCCTAAGACCGCAAGCGTAGATCCGAATCTGATTGCAGCACGAGTTAAAGACTATTTCACAGATGGCGAGGATAGTTATTTAACAGATAGCGCTTTGTTTACCACTTGCCATGCAACCATAAAGTGGTTGAACCAAGAACGATTTATAATTGTAGAGCAAGAGCTACTAAGTGGCGTATGCCGAATAGTTCTTACTCAAAAAGGCTTAAACGCACTAAATTCTGTTCCAAAGTTTGCTGATAGTGAAAAGAAGTCTTTTGGTCAACACTTTATTGAAGGCATAAAACCTATACCATTTTCCTTAATGAGCAACTTAATGGCTGATTTCTTTAAGTCTATCAGTTAACAAGTGGTTAACGTATCCAAGATGCTTTTTCTAATCTGGCGTAAGTCGTTTAGAGCAATCCTACTAAACGATTGTGTCCAGAGACCTGTGATACCAACATGCTTTGGAGTGTGATGCTTTGGGACAAAAGCAATTTAGTGCATCCACTCAACTTCGGTTCTATCCCGGAACGCAGGTTTGAATTCAAAGCTACAGTGTCCTCTTCGAGAATGATTCAGCTTTAGAACACTATTTTTTAGTTTATTAATTGGCAGAAAAATTTTTTGTTTGTTTTATGACTAAATGATTAATTTTATTGCCAAAATCTATTAAATTCTTGCCTTGATGATCATAAGCTTCATGCAAAAAAGGAATTGCCTCTCTTGATGGATAGGTTATGCCCTTATAAGAGAATGAATCAAAGATGAAGTTATATGTTTCCAACCCTGTTTTGACTAAACTGTAATTTAGCTTTGGAGTGATATTGTGTCTGTGCTTTGTATGGTTAACCAAAGCATCGAGATATAAAATGTTCTCACATTCTAGTAAGTCATTAGCAAAGGTTAGTAAGTCTCGATACTTACAGTCATTTTCTAAAATATTTTTCACCTTGCACCATGATATTTGGTTTTCGCTCAGGCTTTTCCTTTCTTTTAAATTTAAGCTGTAGTAGAGCACATGAGCTAATAAATCGGCTGTACAGTGTAGGGTTCTCAGTAAAGCAATAATGTGAGCTTTACAGCCTACTTTGAACCAATACTCAACATTTAATTTTTCATCGTCATCACAGAAGACGAGTCTGAAATAATCTTGAGGCTTATTTTTTCCTTGTGAATGACCTTCAATCATTTTCATCAACTCTGCATAATGAAAGCGTGCAATGTCTTGATTTTCGAATATCGATTCTAATGACTTTGTTAGCCGATTCTTTTGGTCATTCCCATAACATTTTGCAACGTTGTTTTTTAATATCCGAATGTCCCAAGTCATGACTTCGTACTCCTTCTCTAACAGAGATTACGTTGTTGGCTACTCAAGGTTGAGGTTTAATCATCAACCACTTCAACAGTCTTGTGCTGAGCACCGTAATAAGTGCCTTCGTCGATGATATAACGTAAAGCCACACCACAACTGAGGCAATCAAACTCTTCGTTAGGCTCAATGCATTCGTCTTCAATCCAGTCCCAATCAAAGTGATTCTCACATCCAGGGCATTGCATAGTGGCTCCTCACGTCTCACAATTTTCTGAAATCCTTAATGCATCTTCAATCTCGACACCAAGGTATTCAATCGTGCTTTCTAACTTAGCATGACCAAGAAGTAATTGAATAGCCGTAAGATTCTTAGTCTTAGCATAGATCAAAGAAGCTTTTGTTCGGCGCAATGAATGCGTACCATATTGCGTTTTATCTAACCCTATATCAGTAACCCAGCGATTCACTAGCGAAGTGTAGTAGTGGTATGAAATCGGCTGGCCCTCACGTCGTGGACTTGGGAACAAGTAGTCTGTCGGTGCTAATTTGTTTTGAATGATCCACTGTGATAGCGTTTGCTGGGTCTTGGGCGTGATCTCGAAGTGCACTTCTTGCTGAGTTTTTTGCTGTTTAACGATGGTTCTTGACATGATACAACCGCTACGGCTGACATCTTGTACTTTTAAATTGCGTAAATCACATGCCCTTAATTTACAATCAATAGCCAAATTGAACAGTGCTAACTCGAACAGTCGCTCTTCTAGTTCCAGTCGAATACGGATCCTCCAAATATCTTCAAGTTTAAACGCCTTTTTCTGTCCTATTCTTTTTCCTTTATTCCAAGCTTGCATAATGTGCGCCTTTTTTCATAAAAATCAATAAAAGTAAGGCACAAACCAATGAAAAATAACTACCTTTAGAGTATTATTTTTGCAACTGAACGTCATAAAAGCTAAAAATAATGAAACAAACAGAACAACAATTTTTGAAAGAGCTTGAAGCCAAGCTATGGAATGCCGCGGACAAATTGCGTTCAACGCTAGACGCCGCGCAGTACAAACACGCTGTGCTTGGTCTTATTTTTGTAAAATACGTCTCCGATGCATTCACATTACGGCAGGATGAAATTAAAGCTGATCTTGCTAACCCTGAGCACGAATACTACTTGGATCCTGCTGATTTCTCAGAAGAAGAACTAGCGGCAGAGATTGCAATCGAGCTTGAACAACGTGATTTCTACACAGAGAAAAATGTGTTCTGGCTACCTACGGAATCTCGTTGGCAGTTTCTACAAGACAATGGGCCTCTGGTTATTGGCGGCGCTGAGCTGGATATCAATGGTAAACCTAAAAAAATCACTTCTGTTGGCCATTTAATTGATAACGCACTTGAAGGTATCGAACGCGATAACCCGAAACTGAAAGGCGTACTTAACAAGTCATACTCTTCATTGAAGATTGACCAAGCTAAGTTAAATGAGCTTATCAACCTGATTGCGACAATTCCGTTTGTTCATGCAGATCTAAACAGTAAAGACATCCTTGGTCACGTATACGAATATATGCTTGGTCAGTTTGCACTGGCCGAGGGTAAAAAAGGTGGTCAGTTCTATACTCCAGCCTCTATCGTAACGCTGATCGTAGAGATGATAGAACCTTTTGAAGGTCGAGTGTACGACCCTGCAATGGGTTCTGGTGGCTTCTTTGTTCAATCAGAGAAGTTCATTGAGCGTCATGCAAATGAGAAGAAGGTCGACGCACTAACGCAGAAACAGAAGATCTCTATCTACGGTCAAGAATATAACCATACAACGTGGCAGCTAGCTGCGATGAACATGGCGATTCGTGGCCTTGATTACGACTTCGGTAAAGAGCCTGCAAGTACCTACACTAACGTACAACACCCTGATCTTCGTGCTGACTTCATCATGGCGAACCCTCCATTCAACATGAAAGAGTGGAACACTGGCGTTGATGATAACGATCCTCGCTTCAAATACGGTCAACCGCCATCAGGTAATGCGAACTTCGCATGGATGCAGCACATGCTTCATCACCTAGCACCTGAAGGCTCTCAGGCGCTTCTGTTGGCAAATGGTTCTATGAGTTCAACGACCAACAACGAAGGCACTATTCGTCAGGCGTTAATCGATAATGATTTGATTGAATGTATGGTAGCACTTCCCGGTCAACTGTTTACCAATACGCAGATCCCTGCATGTATTTGGTTCTTAACAAAGAACAAGAACCCTCGTGTTGACAAGGCGGGTCGTAAGCTACGCGGTCGCAAAGGTGAAGTGTTATTTATTGATGCGCGTAACCTCGGCTTCATGAAAGATCGTGTATTACGTGATTTCAGCTTTGATGATATCAAGAAAGTAGCCGATCTATTTCACGCGTGGAAAACGGGTGAAGAAGTTCACGGTGTTGGTTATGAAGACCAAGCAGGCTTCTGCAAGTCAGCGACACTTGAAGAAATCACCAAGCATGACTACGTCTTAACTCCGGGTCGTTACGTTGGTGCTGCTGAGGAAGAAGATGATGGTGTTCCTTTTGCCGAGAAGATGGCAACACTGACTTCGAAGTTAAGTAAGCAGTTGGTAGAGTCTGCAACTTTAGAGGCTGAAATCAAGAAAAATCTCGCGGGGTTAGGCTATGAGTTGTAATTGGGTTACTCGTAAGTTAGATGACTTAATTAGCATCAAGCATGGCTTTGCTTTTAAAGGTGAGTTCTTTACTGACAAAGAGACATATAATTATTTAGTTACTCCCGGAAATTTCGCTATTGGTGGTGGCTTTAAAGGGGATAAGTTTAAATATTATAATGGCCCAGTTCCCGACAACTATATTTTAGAAGTTGGTGCTCTTGTTGTAACGATGACAGATCTGAGTAAACAAGCAGATACATTGGGTTATTCAGCTCTAATACCTGAAATAGAAGGACATCGAATCCTACACAATCAACGTGTTGGATTAGTTGAAAATATCTCAAATGAAATTGACAAAGAGTTCTTGTATTTTTTACTAAGAAGCAAGGAATATCGACATTATGTTGTTAGTGGAGCTACAGGTACTACCGTAAAGCATACTTCACCAACGAAGATATTATCATATGAGTTTCAGCTACCTCCATTAGATATACAGCGAGAAATAGCTAAAAATCTTATTGCTCTTGAGAAAAAAATAACTGTTAACTTTGATACCAACGAAATTCTAGAAGAAATGGCGCAAGCCATCTTCAAGTCATGGTTTGTCAACTTCGACCCAGTCAAAGCGAAGATGAATGGTGGGCAACCTGAAGGAATGGATGCTGCCACTGCCTCGCTATTCCCAGAAAAGCTCGTTGAGTCTGAATTGGGTTTGATACCAGAAGGGTGGGACATAGGCTCAATCGAAGACGTTACGTCCAAGGTTTTCAGTGGAGGAACTCCTGCTACAAAGAATGAAGACTTTTGGGGTGGGGACTTACCTTGGTTTTCATCGGGTGAGACTCGGAATAACTTCATAATTGGAACTGAAAAGTACATTACAGAAGCAGGTGTTCGTGGCTCTTCCACAAAAGCGTCAGCATACGGTGATGTATTGATAGCTTCTGCTGGTCAAGGTCATACTCGTGGGCAAACATCATTCAACAGTATAGATTGCTATATAAATCAGTCTGTTGTCGCTCTAAGAGCGGCGGGTAACGTATCAGCTTATTGGTTGTACTATAACTTAGAGCGTCGATACGACGAAATGCGTTCAGTTTCTGACTCACATAGTAGTCGAGGTAGCCTTACAACTAAGTTACTAAAGGGCATGCCAGCAATAATTCCTAGTAAGGAAATTGTTATCGCATTTGACCGTATTGTAGAGTCATTAGTTAGGAAGCAAGTTGCTAACTCAAATCAAAACGAAGATCTATCTGCTTTACGTGACACGCTACTTCCTAAATTGCTTTCCGGCGAAATCGAGTTAGGAAATACCGAAAAATTGGTTGAGGTGAGCTGATGGCGAGCCATCCGAATAATGTTGAACTGATGACGAATGATGCCGTTTTTATAACTCAGGATGGTCAATTTCAACTGGCCGTTACCCTAGAACAAGACACGGTATGGCTTAATCAGGCACAGATGTGTGAACTGTTTGATAAAAACAAACGGACCATTTCTGAGCATATTCGTAATATCTTTAAAGAAGGCGAATTGGTTGAAGGTTCAGTTGTCCGGAATTTCCGGACAACTGCCAGTGATGGCAAAAATTATGGCATTAACTACTATAATCTGGATGTTATTATTTCTGTCGGTTATCGGGTTAAATCCCAACGAGGTGTATTATTCCGCCAATGGGCAACTAAAACCTTAAACCAACATCTCATTGAAGGTTACACCTTAAACCAACAGCGTCTTGCTGAGCGTGGAGTTGAATTTAACCAAGCGTTGAGTTTGCTCTCTCAAACGTTAACCAACCAAGCACTGATCACTCGCGAAGGGTCGGTGGTCGTAAATGTCATTGCCGATTACGCACGTTCATGGTCATTATTGCAAGGGTATGATGAGCAAAGCTTAAATGATGCCACCAGTAAGCAACAACAGATGGTCGCTTTAAAACTGGATGATGTCTTACTGGCTATTTCCACTCTAAAAAACACGTTGATGAAAAAAGGCGAAGCGACGGAATTATTTGGTCAATTGCGAGGAAATGGGTTGGCATCAAGTATCGCCACGATTGAACAAGGCTTTGGCGGTGAATGGTTTTACCCTAATGTGGCGAGTCGATCTGCCCATTTGCTGTACTTCATCATTAAGAATCACCCATTAGCTGATGGGAATAAACGTACTGGTTCGTTTCTATTTTTGTGGTATTTACAGCAAAATCAGCACTTATTAGCAAAGCCCGTCAATGAACTGATCAATGATAACACCTTAGTTGCATTGGCTTTGCTATTGGCTGAAAGCTTGCCTGAACAAAAAGAATTAATGATCCGCTTAATTGAGCATTTTATTTTATTAAAAGATGAAACTGCGAAGTAACGAGATGAAATGTCTTGTTAATCATTATATTAACGACGCAAGTGAGAATAAATAGACGATGAAGATCACCGAAGACCAGCTAGAACAAGAATGTATAAGGTGGTTCACCGAGCAAGGCTACCTCTATAAAAATGGCTATGACATCGCGCCTGATGGCGACTCCCCAGAGCGCGACGATTACCATCAAGTTGTTTTAAAACAACGGCTATTAAACCAGTTAGCCATCATCAACCCAGAGCTGCCGATAGAGGCTTTAAATGATGTAGTTAACACTATATCGCTACCTGATACGCCAATTCTTATTAAAAACAACCGCACCTTTCATAAATTTGTGATTGAAGGAGTGCCTGTTGAATATACGGTAGTTGAAGATGGCGAATCGAAAACGAAGCATACACACGCTCAGTTAATGGATTTCGCTAATCCAGATAACAATGAATTTTTGGTGGTCAATCAGTTTACAATCACAGGCATAAAAGGAAACCGCCGCCCTGATGTCATTGTGTTTATTAATGGTCTTCCTATCTCAGTCATCGAGTTAAAAAATCCAGCAGATGAGCATACCGATATTTGGAATGCCTTCAATCAACTGCAAACTTATAAAGATGAAATTTCAGATCTGTTTATTTTCAATGAAGCTTTGATTGTTAGTGATGGGTGGACGGCTCGCGTTGGCTCGCTAACGGCCAATAAAGAACGATTCCTACCTTGGAAAACCGTTACAACAGAGGACGATAGACCACTATTAGAATTTCAATTAGAGACGATGGTTCGAGGCTTCTTTAAGCAAGATCTATTGCTCGATTACATCCGTTACTTTGTATTGTTTGAAACTGATAACGATAAAATCATCAAGAAAATTGCAGGTTATCACCAGTTCCACGCGGTGAGGGCCGCGGTCGAAGCGACAGTTCGCGCTGCTAATACTTCAGGTAACTTTCTTGAAAGCACGATACCCGCACTAGAAAAAATTAAGCAAGGTAGCGGTAAAGCTGGGGTGGTTTGGCATACGCAAGGCAGCGGAAAAAGCATCTCGATGGTTTGTTACGCAAGTAAGCTGTTACAGCAAGCATCCATGAACAACCCGACAATTGTCGTGGTGACAGATCGAAATGACTTAGATGGTCAGCTCTACAATACTTTCGGCATGGCGCAAGAGACCTTAAAACAAATACCCCTACAAGCGGACGACCGAGATGCGTTGCGTGAACTGCTTTTAAATCGCCAATCTGGCGGCATCATATTCACGACGATTCAAAAGTTCGCTTTATTAGATGAAGAAACAGAGCACCCTAGGCTGTCTGAGCGAAGTAATATTGTTGTCGTTTCTGATGAAGCGCACCGAAGCCAGTATGGCAATAAATCGAAGATGGTTGAAGTCAAAGACAAAAATGGCACGGTAACCGGTCACAAGTACGTTTATGGTTACTCAAAGTATATGCGTGACGCACTACCGAATGCTTCTTTCATTGGCTTTACCGGTACCCCTATCGCGATGGATGACAAAGACACACGTGGTGTATTTGGTGAGTATGTTTCTATTTACGACATTCAAGATGCCGTTGATGATGGTGCCACAGTACCAATTTATTACGAATCTCGCCTTGCTAAACTGGATATCAACCAAGATGAAATAGAGCAACTTAACGATCAAGTTGAAGATGAAATCGGCGAAGATGAAGAAACGGCAGATCGTGAAAAAGTAAAATCAGAATGGGCAACGCTAGAAAAGTTGGTAGGCGCAGAGCCTCGCATTGAACAAGTAGCAAAAGATCTGGTTGAGCACTTCACCACTCGAACATCGACATTTCCCGGCAAGGCAATGATTGTCTCGATGAGCCGAGAGATCTGTGTCGATCTCTACAATGCTATTGTAGCAATTAAACCCGAGTGGCATCACCCAGATACCGATAAAGGTGCAATCAAGATTGTGATGACAGGCTCTGCATCAGATAAAGAAAAGATGCAGCCTCACATCCACGATAAGAAAACCAAAAAACTATTCGAGAAGCGCTACAAAGATACTGACGATGAGCTTCAACTCGTTATCGTTCGAGACATGTGGTTAACAGGATTCGATGCGCCTTGTTGTCATACCATGTATATCGACAAGCCAATGAAAGGGCATAACCTGATGCAGGCGATTGCTCGTGTAAATCGCGTGTTTAAAGATAAGCCCGGCGGTCTGGTAGTTGACTATATCGGTATCGCTAATGAGCTTAAAAATGCACTGAAAACCTACACTAATAGCCAAGGTAAGGGGCAACCCACCGTCGATACGGCAGAAGCGTTTGCTGTACTAATGGAAAAGGTTGATATCATTCGAGGTATGTTCGCAACACCCGTTGATACAAAGGTATTCAACTACCGTCCGGACTTTGAAACGGATGCATTGCGCTTGTTACCGGGAGCGGTAAACCATTTATCAGGTTTGTCTCATTCTGATGCTAACGGAAAGCAAGTCAGAGACGGAAAGAGGCGATTCCTCGATGTGATGGCAGCTTTGGCTAAAGCATATTCTCTTTGTAATACGATGGATGAAACCTACGGTTATACAAACGAAATTGCCTTTTATTCTGCAATCAAGACGGCTTTTATCAAGCACTCAACGGTAGATAAAAAACGCACGGATGAAGAACGAAATACAGCATTAAAACAGATATTAAACAATGCGGTCGTCGCTGATGGTGTCGACGATATATTCACTATGGTGGGTCTTGATAAACCCAACATTGGCCTTCTTTCGGAAGAGTTCTTAGAAGATGTAAAGAACATGAAAGAGAAGAACCTAGCGGTAGAGCTGTTAGAAAAACTGCTTCGTGATGAAGTTAAAGCTCGAATGAAAAATGATGTTATTCAGGAGAAAAAATACTCTGAGCGTATTATGTCAACGCTGACAAAATATCATAATCGTAGTATTGAAACCGCTCAGGTCATTGAAGAACTCATTCAGTGGGCGAAAGAGATGCAAGAAGATGCCGAATTACTCGATAAATTAAATCTATCAGTTGATGAAATAGCCTTCTATCGGGCGTTGGTGGAAAATGAGTCCTCAGTTCGAGAACTTGGCGATGATAATTTGCGTAAGCTTGCTATCGAGTTAACGAATCAATTACGTAAATCTGCGACGGTTGATTGGCAAAAGAGAGACAGTGTTCGTGCTCGAATGCGTAATCTTGTTCGTCGTTTATTACGTCGTTGGAAGTATCCGCCTGATGCTGCAGAAGAAGCTATTAAGCTTGTATTAGAGCAGGCTGAAGTACTAGCAGATGGTTGGTATGCTGCTTAAATAGTTTGAAGGCAAAGTGTCGGGATTTTGCCTTTTTCGTTTTTATACAACATGTAGTGTGTAGAGAGCCAACTACATGTAAGTAAACGCATGCAAAGACTAATTATTTAAGGTTTTTATAATTATTAATCTAAACATATAAATAAATTATCAACATTATCAAATCTAGATAGATAGGAGAAATGCGTGGTGAGTTTAGCTTGTATCATCTAAACTTGTTTTAGACTGTACTATGAATAATTGGACTAATAAAAGGAAAGTAAAATGACACCCTTCTATGTAGCATTAAGTTTGATAATAGTCTTTTCTTTCGGTGTGGCTATATTTGCGATTAAATATGATGAGCGTAAACAGCAATAATAGGCTTAATTCATATAAATGAAGGTAATTGTACTTTGCTCTTCTGTGAAAAATAGTTGCCACTGTACTGGTTAGTATGTGTACCTAATTGTGTACAAATTTAACTCGAATGTTCTTATTTATTAATATTATCAATGTAATCACATGAAAATTATTGGATAATTTTTAGCATGTGTATTGGTCCCCAGTTCTCTCAAATGGGGGATGTCGTTGAAGATTGTGACAGATAAATTAGCAAGTTACTCCGCAGCAAAAAAATGAATACCAAGTATTGAGCACTCAGTTGTTCAGTATGAAGACAATGGGAGTGAGTGATGACATCAGCCCATTCGGAAACAGGAACGACAGATGAGGAAATTTAAATTTCAAGGGCAAGCGCAACGTTTTTTGAGTTGCCATGGGGTGATTAATAACTTGTTTCGGCCTGGGCGTCATTTAATGCAAGCCAAATATTATCGTCTTTTCCTCCATCGTTCTTTTAGGTATTGGGAAAGGGTTAGTTGCGTCCAAAATTTATATTAAGGTGCGTTTAGTTGAATTTATTCGCTCAATTCGATAAGTTGACAATATCTGTTCCCCGTACCCAAGGGGGATGAACCAGATCAGCTATATTGGGTTCGACAATTCAAACGTTTGATTGGTGTCGATATTGAAGGTGAGGGAATTCAACAAAACTCGAATGCAACGAAAGGGTTGGGTTTTGTGAAAGATGACGGTTGGCGAAAACTCAAACATCTTGTGGCTGATGATTTCTCCATCGGGTCTTTGTTTTTAGGTAATGATGCACAAGCGATTCAAAAATTATTTACTCAAACGTTGAGTACGATAAAAGCAGGGCCTGTTACCTTTATTTATCAGGGCGACAAGCAAAATAGGCTATTTGAAATTCTGCCGCCACAAAAGCGTAGAAAACGTTTAGATCCCATTGTCTTAGATAGTGAATTTTTCGAAGGGTATGATCAGTTTGTTTTGGATGAAAAATTGTGGGATTGCTTTCGGAACTACCATTCGTGGATAGAACCGTTGGCGGTAAACCAGTGGGTTAAAGAAATGCAGCGCTTTGAACTGAATCGAAACAGATGCATTTCTCTACAGACATATCATGACTGTCTTGTGTGGATTGACGCATCACGCAATACATCGAGATGTTCGCAAGCGTGTGGATGAGTTAAGACGTGATGGTGCGAATATAAAAAGTGTCTGGAGTAATACCTTATTAAAGGATACATACGATGTAGACCATTGCCTTCCTTTTGCTTACTGGCCAAACAATGATAAATGGAATTTATTACCCGCGACTTCTATCGAGAATCGCAGTAAAAGTGATCGGGTTCCCAAAATCAAACGACTTTACGACTCAAGAGAAAGAATTTTAGATTGGTGGCAACTAGTATGGGGGGCCGAACCTGTGCATAAGCAGCGTTTTTTTAGTGAAGCGACACTTTCGTTGCCTAAGGTAGCAGCAAAATGCAGTGATTTTGAAGAAGTGTTTGAAGCAATGGGCTTGCAAATAAAAGGCGTCAGAAGCCGTTTATTGGTTTCAGAGTGGTAATGGTTATCCTACTGCATATGTTACTGATTAGAAAAAGATCGCATGGTAATGAACTGGATAAGAGGTAGAATGAGTCTAGTAAATATTTTTGCCTATTCGGCTTTCATTAACTTATGCTCTTTCGTTTAAGTCCACCCTTATCGTCATTTGCATCTCCATTGATTCTCCCCCCTCTAGGCGAACCAATGAGTCACATTTTACATGGTGGTGGGCACCTACCCAATGAGACTGAGGCTCAATACAGATAAAACCACTTCTATTATTAGGTTGATACACTTGCAGGTATTTCATAGGGCTTGTCATTGTTAGCTTTATACCATTTGGATGAATAATAGAAACGTTACAGTTTTTTAGACAAAGATAACCATTGTTTATCCATATATCGGGTATTTGTTTTTGAGTAGTAAAGTCATAGTGTTTAGGTATGTTGGTCACATATTTAGTAGGAAGGTAGTTATCACCTTCTAACCATATTCCTGCTGCGTCAAACTGAACTTGAGAACCTTCAATAGTATTAAAAAACGGATGAAAACCACCACCAAATGGAAAGGGCGCGTACGTTAAGTTAGTTATCGATAAAGAAACTAATAGACGGTTCTTTTTGAGAGTATAGGTAAGGTTGGCTTGGTAGGCACAGCATTTATAAACATTTGATTCCATAGTTAACGTCAAAGAATTGGTATGCGACCGCGATTTTTCAGTTTGCCACTCATTTATCCATGCATCGCCATGAAGAAAATAGTCATTATCAAACTTATGATGGGGAAGGTAAAAGTCTTGTTGCTCGTATACAAAACTATTTCCTTTAACGCGGTTGGCCATAGGAGCCATTGGAAACAATCCAGATTCTTTGGCAGATTTGAAGCTACCTTGGCGTAGTATATGGAAATTTTTTGGTTTGTATAACAACTGATGAATCGCTGCACCAGTACTTGAAATCTGGAGTTTTAGATAGTCATTTTCTAAGGTGTAAAGAGTGGCCATGATCCAGTCCTAGTTAGTAATGTTGCGATATTACTAAATGAAGCAGAATTTAAACTTGGATAACATCAATAATAAAAATAAACCAAGTTTACTTAAGTGGAGAGATTGACAGACTTATAATCTTGGTTGTTAGTTATCTTTACGAAACC
>NZ_JAWMPW010000037.1:0-17043 GCF_033101115.1 Vibrio sp. TH_r3
ATTTAAAATGTTTGGTTTCACTGTCGACAACGTAGTAGACACAGCCAAAGAAGTGCTTGCTTAATTATTACTATTAATCATTAACAGCACTTTACTTTATGGTTATAGATAGTATGTCAATTGATATGCTATCTAATTTAAACTCACATGAGTTAAGTGAGCTTTATTTATTGAACCGAGCATCAAGCTCGGTTTTTTTATGCATGCGATTTTAATTAATATCCCGTATTATTCGTGTTCAAATTTAAGGGATGAGAGTGTAGCTGATGTTGAGAATCGCGATTAATGGATTTGGACGGATAGGGCGTAACGTGCTGCGCGCATTGTATGAAAGTGGAAAGAACGAAAAGATTCAGGTTGTTGCTGTAAATGAACTGGCACAGCCGGATGCTATGGCGCATTTGTTACAATATGATACCAGTCACGGTCGATTCAAAAAAAAGATTACCAATGACCAACAACATATTTTTATCCATCATAAGAGTGGAGAGTTCGATTCAGTTAAAATGTTTCATCTAATTGATATTGAATTACTCCCTTGGAGAGATCTTGAGGTTGATATTGTTTTAGATTGTACTGGTGTTTATGGTAATAGAGAGCATGGGTTACGCCATATTACTGCAGGTGCTAAAAAGGTTCTTTTTTCTCACCCTGGAGCTAATGATCTCGATAATACGATTATTTATGGTGTTAATGAGCAATCTTTATTACCAGAGCATAAGATTGTATCTAACGGTTCTTGTACTACAAATTGCATAGTGCCTATTATTAAAGTGTTAGATGAAGCATTCGGTATCGACTCGGGCACGATTACTACCATTCATTCATCAATGAATGATCAACAAGTGATTGATGCTTACCATTCTGATCTTCGCCGAACTCGGGCAGCAAGTCAGTCTATTATACCTGTTGATACCAAATTACATAAAGGTATAGAACGAATATTTCCGAAATTTTCTAACAAATTCGAAGCGATATCGGTTCGAGTTCCGACTGTTAATGTAACAGCAATGGATTTAAGCGTCACAATTAATACAAAAGTGAAAGTTAATGACGTAAATCAAACCATCATACAGGCATCTCAGTGTACATTACGTGACATTGTTGACTATACTGAAAAGCCACTAGTTTCGATCGATTTCAATCATGATTCGCATAGTGCGATAGTGGATGGTTCTCAAACTAGAGTAAGCGACGGTCGTTTAGTAAAAATGTTAGTTTGGTGTGACAACGAATGGGGTTTTGCCAACAGAATGCTAGACACCGCAATAACGATGCTTTCATGTGAAGAGTAAGGTTTATAAATAATTTATTTACGCAGTAAAATAAATTGATATTATACTCACAAAAGAAGCAACTAAAGAATTTCTAAGCTTGGTATAATACTGAGCTACACAAACTTTCTTAAATTTATCAATCGAGAGGACAAACCATGTCTGTAATCAAGATGACTGACCTGGATCTAGCAGGTAAACGTGTATTTATCCGTGCGGATCTCAATGTGCCTGTAAAAAATGGCAAAGTAACTTCTGATGCACGTATTCTTGCATCACTTCCTACTATTAAGCTATGTCTAGAAGCTGGCGCTAAAGTAATGGTTACTTCTCATTTAGGTCGCCCTACTGAAGGTGAGTATGCAGAAGAGTTCTCTTTGGCTCCTGTTGTAAACTACCTGAATGATGCACTTGATTGCGATGTAAAATTAGCCAAAGATTATTTAGATGGTCTAGAATTAAACGCTGGCGAGTTGGTTGTTCTTGAGAACGTTCGTTTTAATAAAGGCGAAAAGAAAAATGAAGAAGAACTGTCTAAAAAATACGCAGCGCTTTGCGATATCTTTGTAATGGATGCATTTGGTACGGCTCATCGTGCTCAAGCATCAACGCACGGTGTAGGTACTTACGCACCTATCGCTTGTGCTGGTCCTTTACTTGCTGCTGAATTAGAAGCATTAGGTAAAGCGATGGATAACCCAGCTCGTCCACTTGTTGCCATTGTTGGTGGATCTAAAGTTTCTACTAAACTAACCGTTCTTGAGTCACTTTCTAAAGTTGCTGATCAGTTAGTTGTTGGTGGTGGTATTGCCAATACATTTATCGCTGCAGACGGTCACAATGTAGGTAAGTCTTTGTATGAAGCCGATCTTATTGAAACTGCTCAAAAATTAATGAAAGAGTGTTCTATTCCGGTTGCTACAGATGTTGCTTGTGCTAAAGCGTTTGATGAAAATGCAGAAGCTGAAATCAAGAATGTTGCCGATGTACAAGATGACGATATGATTTTTGACCTAGGTCCAGACTCAACCGCGGCACTGGCTGAGATTATAGGCAATGCTAAGACGATTCTTTGGAATGGTCCTGTTGGCGTGTTTGAATTTAAAAACTTTGAAGCAGGTACCGCAGGTATCTCTAAAGCAATAGCTGATTCAGAAGGTTTCTCTGTTGCTGGTGGTGGTGATACTTTGGCTGCTATCGATAAGTTTGGCATTAAAGCCGATGTTTCTTATATTTCGACTGGTGGTGGTGCATTCCTTGAGTTTGTTGAGGGTAAAGTACTTCCTGCTGTTGCCATGTTAGAAGAACGTGCTAAAGCATAATTATTTTTAAGGCGGAAGTTTACTTCCGCCTTTCTGTTTGCTGAGGTTGGTTGTTTGTTGTTAGAATGCCAAGCGTATAATTAGTAAACGATTGCTACATTTGTAAAAAAACTTGTAAGAAATTCATTTAAAACGACAGAAAATAGGACTCATTCCATGTCTAAGATCTTCGATTTCGTAAAACCTGGTGTTATCTCTGGTGCTGACGTACAGAAAGTATTTGAAGTGGCGAAAGAAAACAACTTTGCCCTACCTGCTGTAAACTGTGTAGGTACTGATTCTGTAAACGCAGTGCTAGAAGCAGCAGCTAAAGTTAAAGCGCCTGTTATTGTTCAATTTTCTAATGGTGGTGCTGCTTTCTTTGCAGGTAAAGGCGTTCCTTTAGAAGGTGCTGCTGGTCCTATTCTTGGTGCCGTTGCTGGTGCTAAATATGTTCATGCTGTGGCAGAATCTTACGGTGTTCCAGTTATTCTTCACACTGACCACGCTGCTAAGAAGCTACTTCCTTGGATCGACGGATTACTAGATGCTGGTGAAGAGTTTTTTGAGCAAACTGGTAAGCCTCTTTTCTCTTCTCATATGATTGACCTTTCTGAAGAATCTTTAGAAGAAAATATTGAAATTTCTGCTAAATACCTTGCTCGTATGGCAAAAATGGGTATGACACTTGAAATTGAACTAGGTTGTACTGGTGGTGAAGAAGATGGCGTAGATAACTCTGATATGGATGCATCTGAGTTATATACTTCTCCTGAAGATGTTGCTTATGCCTATGAAAAATTAGTGGCTATCAGCCCTAACTTCACTATTGCTGCTTCTTTCGGTAATGTTCACGGTGTTTATCAAGCTGGTAACGTTGTTCTTACTCCAACTATCTTGCGTGATTCTCAAGCATACTGTTCTGAAAAGTTTGGCATTGCACCAAATGCACTTAACTTCGTATTCCACGGTGGTTCTGGTTCTTCTGAAGCTGAAATTCAAGAATCTATTGGCTACGGTGTAATTAAAATGAACATCGATACTGATACGCAGTGGGCATGTTGGGATGGTATTCGTGAATACGAAGCTGCCAACCATGATTTCCTACAAGGCCAAATTGGTAACCCAACCGGTGAAGCTGCACCAAACAAAAAATATTATGATCCACGTGTTTGGTTACGTGCTGGTCAAGTATCAATGGTTACTCGTCTTGAGAAAGCTTTTGCCGACCTTAACGCTGTTGACGTTCTATAACTCGTCTTTGATGCGAACGTTATAAAATAGTTTTTTATAACCAAAATGATAAAAACCGCTCTTTAAGAGCGGTTTTTTTATATTATAGAACAATAAATAGGGTGGCGATGTGTCAATAAAATCAAGGTTGACGCTGAATAACTAAGATCAAGTTATTTTAGTTAGCGAAGTGTGATTTTTTTAAACAATTACTCTATTTCTCAATTAAGAGTCTAGATTTATCACTCTAACGTAGGGTATCTTAGCGCTCAATGTTAAATGATGTGTTATTTTGTTGTGTTTAAGTTAGTGATTATAGTCATTTGCTAATCTAGACTAGAAAATAATGCTATCTTTTTAGAATTAAAATAAAATCGTTGGTATAAAAATAGTTGTTGTACCAACGTAATCTTATTAAAGACAACCTGAGGGAAAATAAATGGCGAGTGAAGATACAGCAATTGTTGATGTAACCGAAACCTTTTCGGTCGCTGAAAAATGGTTTACTGATAATTCAGATTTACTAATTCAGTATGGTGTGAATATTATTTCAGCGGTTCTGATCCTTTTTATCGGTAATATTATTGTTAAAGCTATTGCAAATAGTGTAGCTAAAGTACTAAACAAAAAAGAGATGGACACAGCAGTTGTCGATTTTGTGCATGCTTTGGTTCGTTACTTACTATTTGTTATTGTTCTAATCGCTGCGTTAGGTCGTCTAGGTGTACAAACAGCATCGGTTGTCGCGGTTATTGGTGCGGCAGGCTTAGCGGTAGGCCTAGCGTTACAAGGTTCACTTTCTAACTTTGCGGCTGGCGTATTGATTGTTGCTTTCCGTCCATTTAAGTCTGGTGACTATGTTGAGATTGGTGGCGTAGCGGGTTCTGTTAGCTCTATACAAATTTTTCAGACGGTTCTAACTACCCCAGATAACAAAATGGTTGTAGTTCCTAATGGCTCAGTTATTGGTGGAGCGATTGTTAACTATTCACACCACGATACTCGTCGTATCGATCATGTTATTGGTGTTTCTTATAGTGCTGATTTACAAAAAGCGAAAGCGGTTATCACTCGTGTTTTAGAATCAGATGAGCGTATATTAAAGCAACCTGGTATTACGGTTGGTGTGGTTGCTCTTGCTGATTCATCGGTAAACTTTGTTGCTCGCCCTTGGTGTCGTACTGCAGATTACTGGGCAGTGTATTTCGATACACTACAAGCTATAAAAGAGGAATTGGATAAAGAAGGTATTGAGATCCCATTCCCACAAATGGATGTGCATTTAAATAAAGTTGATTAAGCTTATTAACCTTATTTGATAACATAGCCGAAAACGCTCCTTTTAGGAGCGTTTTTTCTTTGAAAACAGTATGTTTCAGTGGTTGGTGTTTTTTAATGTACTAAAGCGATGAAAGTACCTCCAAGGGAATATATTAGAATATCAATCCAATCAAATGTAGTACCTATCACGATAGAAACCGCAGGATTTTCGTTGAGACCTAATAAGTAAAGTACATCGAAATATTGAGCAAGTTCTACTAAATAAGAGAACAGCACTACACTTATGATTAATTTATAAGGTGTTATATCAATAAATGCTCTTACGAAGTAATAGATAAATATTACGACTAAAAAATCACCAAAATAAGCTCTTACAAAATCGCCTTTTATATAAAGTGCTATATAGACTAATACTATTAATAATAGTAACGCTTTAATTAAAGAACCTTTATTTAGTTTGATCATTCTTATCGATTTATAATTAATGGTTAAATTATAACTCTCATAATGAGTATGATGGAATTTAGTATGTTGTTTATAAAAACAAGATAACTCATTGTATACTAATTAAATAATTCTATTGTGAGAGAGATAGCTATTAACATCATAACGAGTGCAACAGCTAAATCTATTGCTATTTTTACTTTTGGTTTCGACAATGTATTCGCAAGTTTTGATGCTGCTATAGATAGGCCAAAAAACCAAACTAAAGATGCGATCATAGTTCCCAAGGCAAATGAGAGTCGTTCTAGACCAGTAAATTGACCGCCAATTGAACCAAGTACCACGATAGTGTCTAAATAAACGTGGGGGTTCAATAACGAGACGGCTAATACTCCTATTATAACTGCATGCCGGCTTTTTATTGATAAGTTGACATCAATCGCTTCGGTTTTGAATTGCAAAGCACTTTTTACCGATAGGTAACTATAAAAAGTCAGGAATAATATTCCGCCAATGGTGGCAATATTGAGTAACGTTTCATTCTGAGAAAATAAGCTTCCTCCCCCAAATACACCTAACGATATGAGTAGTATGTCGATTAGGCTACATGTTGCGGCTGTCATTAAATGGTGGTTTCTTTTAATTCCTTGGTTAAGTACATAAGCGTTTTGAGCTCCTATCGGAATAATCATACTAGCACCTAAACTAAAGCCTTGAAAAACAATCCAAAAACTCACAAAAACCTCTGTCTTATTTCTAATTTTACCAAAGGATAATGAATTCTTTTTAATAAATATATCTAATGATATTAATATATAATAAGTTGTACTTATTACTATTGGAGTGTCTTAAATGAGAGGTTTAGATTATCGTTGGATTGTGGCGCTTGATGCTGTGATTAGTTATCGAAGTTTTGATAAGGCAGCCAAGGTATTATCTATATCGCAATCTGCAGTATCACAACGAATAAAACAGTTAGAGCAATGGGCTTCACAGCCAGTATTGATTCGTGAACAGCCACCTAAACCGACACTTACTGGTCAGAAGTTGTTAGGTCTGTATAGAAGAGTCTCTTTGTTAGAGCAAGATCTTCTTCCTGAGTTGATGAGTGAAGATGCAAAGGTTGCCGTTGATGTTTCTATTGCAACAAATGCGGATAGCCTTGCGACATGGTTGTTACCTAGCTTGGCTGATTTATTGAAGTCGTCTCAAATTGCTATAAATTTTGTAGTTGATGATGAAAATAGAACATTGGAAAAACTTAGAACAGGTGAAGTTGTTGGAGCAATCTCGGTAGATAATCGTTCCATACCCGGTTGTACTGCTGATTATTTAGGCGTAACGGAATACATTTGTGTCGCTAGTCCAGATTTTTGTCAACGATTCTTTGCGAATGGAGTATCACCAGAATCTTTATTAGCAGCGCCAGCAGTGGTGTTTAACCAGCATGATCATATGCATGAACATTTCATTCAACAATATTTCTCGTTATCTATAAATAATGTGACTAAGCATACGGTAAGAAGTTCGGAAGCATTTGTTAAAATGACGACTTTAGGTGTGGCTTACTCTTTAATTCCTAAACTACAAATTGAGCAAGAACTAAAACAAGGAATACTGGTTAATATCTCACCTGAATTTAGTATTTCAAATAAGCTGTATTGGCATCATTGGAATTTGGAAAGTGGTGTGTTGAAGAATTTATCGAAAGCTATTATTCAACATGCAAAGCAAACTTTACCTCAATAATTTAATTATACGACATCATAAAATTGCGGGTCAAAACAAAGATAGGAAAATAAAAAAGGCATCGTATTCGATGCCTTTACTTGCTTTGATTTAGCTAAAATGATGATAGATGATTAGTGTAGCAATCTTGCTCTAATCGTTCCTTCAATCTCTTTTAGTTTGACCAGTGCTTCTTCAGAACGGCTGGCTTCTACATCAATAACCACATAACCCATTTCAGACGTTGTTTGCAGGTATTGGCCTGTAATATTAATGCCTTCCTCAGCGAAGATGGTGTTAATTTGGGTCAAAATACCAGGACGGTTTTCATGGATATGTAATAGTCTTGATGAACTTTTGTGTATTGGTAGTGATACTTCTGGGAAGTTGACTGATGAAAGCGTTGAGCCATTGTCAGAGTATTTGGTCAGTTTACCTGCCACTTCAATTCCGATGTTCTCTTGTGCTTCTTGAGTTGAACCACCAACGTGAGGCGTTAGAATAACGTTGTCGAACTTCATTAATGGTGATTCAAATGGGTCAGCATTGGTTTTTGGCTCTGTTGGAAATACGTCAACAGCAGCACCGCTTAAATGTTTAGATTCTAAAGCGTCACAAAGCGCAGGAATATCAACCACAGTACCGCGAGCAGCATTGATAAAGATAGCCCCTGGTTTCATTTGAGCAAACTCTGCTGCACCCATCATATTCTTCGTGCCATTTGTTTCTGGCACGTGCAGTGATATGACGTCACATTGATTAAGGAGTTCTTCCATGCTTTGAACCTGGGTGACATTACCTAGAGAAAGTTTGTTTTCAATATCATAGAAGTAAACTCTCATACCTAGGTTTTCTGCAATAATACCGAGCTGTGTACCGATATGACCATAACCGATAATACCGAGCTTTTTACCACGAGCTTCATAGGAAGCATCCGCTGATTTTTTCCAAAGACCGCGATGAGCGAGGGCATTTTTTTCTGGGATGCCACGTAGCATTAATAAAATCTGGCCTAGTACAAGTTCTGCAACACTACGAGTATTAGAGAATGGTGCGTTAAATACTGGAATACCTCGTTTTGCGGCAGCTTTTAAATTGACTTGGTTGGTTCCAATACAGAAACAACCGACAGCAACTAATTTATTTGCCGCTTGAAAAACTTCTTCAGATAGGTTGGTTCGCGAGCGAATACCGATAAAATGGACATCTTTGACTGCTTCTAATAACTCTTCATCAGACAATGAACCTTTATGGTATTCAATGTTGCTATAACCTGCAGACTCAAACACTTCGACACTTGAAGGATGCAGACCTTCGAGTAGAAGAATTTTAATTTTATCTTTTTCCAGTGATACTCTAGCCATTAATTCTCGTCCTTAAAATGAGGGGGCTTTTCGGCACAATATAATAGTAAGTAACAGGCAGCACTTGTTTGTCTTATATGCCAAACGATCCTGCTGTCTATTTTCTGACACCTAAATTATCAAAAAAAAAGATAAAAGGGTAAGAATATTACGGAATAAATAATAAAAAACGGCGCATATTTAGCACCGTTTGTTATCAAATTACGCAAAGGATTTACATTATTCTTCTATTTTTGCGCCTTCAGGCGTACCTGTTATAACTACATCGGCACCCCTGTGAGCAAAAAGTCCAACGGTCACCACACCAGCAATTGAATTAATCTGGTCTTCAAGTTTTTTGGGCTCAGTAATTTTTAAACCATATATGTCAATGATTATATTGCCATTATCTGTTACAACGCCTTCACGGTAGGCAGGATCCCCACCAAGTTTAACGATTTGGCGTCCAACATACGAACGAGCCATAGGGATAACTTCAACAGGTAATGGGAACTCACCTAGTACGTTAACGGCTTTTGTTCCGTCAACAATACAAATGAATTTGTCCGATATTGCCGCAACAATTTTTTCACGAGTGAGTGCCGCTCCTCCTCCCTTAATCATCTCTTTTGCAGGGTTAATTTCATCAGCACCGTCGACATAAACGTCCAGCTTATCGACTTCATTACAATCAAATATTTCGATTCCTAATGCTTCTAATTTTTTTGTTGAGTCATCAGAGCTAGAAACTGCGCCTTTAATTTCATCTTTCATTGTTCCGAGAGCATCGATGAAGTGTTTAACTGTAGAGCCTGTACCTACACCGACAATGCTTCCTGCTTTAACATATTTTAACGCCGCCCAGCCAGCTTCCTTCTTCATTTCATCTTGTGTCATGATGTTCTCCAGAACGTGTATATAATTTATATACCCGTTATCCTTTAAGGTGCCTCTTTGTTGACCAAGCTTACGCTCCTCAATCACATAATAAATTTATGCTTATGGGTTTTCGTTTGCTTGTCGCCTCAATGCAACTCCAATGATTTTGGGTATAGAGGTAATGTGAACCGTTACGATTGGTTAAGCGAGCCCACTAATCATAATAGCTAGTTTAAGTGCGGAGAATTATAGCTGCTTATTCGGTCATTGCCCAATAGCATCCTTACCATTTCCATATTTTTGATGGTGTTGCGATGAAAGGCAGTGGAATGTCCCAACTTTCCGTTGGTACTTTGGCGATTTGTTGACAGTTATGAGCAATACCTATAGGAATAGCACCTTCGCCGGTTTTATGCCAATGAGCAAGGCTCCTATCATAGTAACCCCCCCCCATACCTAGCCGGTTTCCATTCGCATCAAAAGCCACTAGCGGAGTGAATATGATATCAAGCTGAGCCATGGGGATAACATTGCTCAGGTGCAATTTTGGCTCTGGTATTCTAAAGGCGTTTAATGTCATTACCGTGTTTTGTTCATAACGAAGAAAAAGTAAGTGGCCTTTAGAGAATGGATGTAAAACAGGCAAAAATACGTGTTTGCCTTGTTCCCATAAATATTCAATGACTGGCTTGGTGTCAAGTTCTCCATCGACAGATAGGTAAAGAGCAATATTCTTGGCGTGATTCAGTTTTGGTAAGAATTTGAGTTGAGCGAGAAGTTGTTTTGCTGCGCTAACCTGATCGAAAGAGGAAAGAGCGTTTCTTTGTTGTCTAATGTCTTTGCGTATTGCTAATCGTACATCTTGCATAGAGGATACCCCAGAGTGCCGTTGAGGATTAATGGCCCTTGAACCAGCTGGTTCAAGGCGGATCAGCAATGAATGCCGTAGGCTTCTCGATACGAGCCGAGCTTGCTCAATAGTATTCAAGTACTAACCCTTGGGTATTGCTTATCGGCTCAGGGACTTAAATCCTGCTGACAAACACCCCAGGGTAAATTAGTGTAATGCTAGTTTCTACACAGCTTAGTCACAGTGGCCTTATTTTTACGAACCAAGCGCTTCATCTAGTGATGCGCTGAGCTGCTCAAGGCGTTTTGTTATTTGTTCTTGACTGTTATCTTTTTCACTTTTTATCTGTTGCAATTCATAACAAATATTCAGTGCTGCAATAGTAAGTAGTTTTTCTATATTTGATACTTTAGTTCGCTGAGTCATTTCTTGCAATCGATTATCAAGATCTTGTGCAGCTTGACGTAACGAGTCTTCTTGCCCTGGAGGGCAATTTACTCGGGTCAATTTACCCAATATTTCAATCTCAACTGCATTATTGCTCATAATGAATGAACTCTTGTTAAGTAATAACCCAAACTCATATGGTGAGCTATTAATTGTTTCATCTTAGAGCAAGCACTATAGAAAATGCTTTATCAAGATTCAAGCATTTCAAGTCATTACTGGTGAAATGACCACTTAAACACACAGTAATTCGACAATTTGCACAATTGCTAACCAGATACTGTTACGGTTTTCGCTGTGATGTTGAAATGCTAGAATAGGGCAACTTTAAATCACTAATGTGAGCAATCATGAGCAAAACTACTCTCCCTGACTATGTAACTATTGCATCCGGCCTTCAATCTTCGAATCTCTCCGTTACTCCCGCAGAACTACACGGTTTATTGGTAGGGATGTTGAGTGGAGGATTGTCTCTTACTGATAAAAGCTGGCAGCCACTGCTCTTTGATTATACAAATGATGGTATGGGTTGGCCTGATAAAGCGTTAAAGCATGCAGAATCGGCTTTAACGTTGAGTACCACTGAATTGAGTGGTACAGGCATAGAGCTATCTATGTTGCTTCCTGATGATGATGCCGATTTAATGGAAATGGCCGATGCGTTATCTGAATGGGTTAATCACTTCATTTCTGGTCTTGGTTTAGTGAATATTACGTTAAAGAGTTTGCCCGCTGATGTAAAAGAGGCATTAAACGATCTAGAAGAGATCAGTAAATTGGGAATAGATGAAGATGATGATTTAGCTGAACAAGCGGATTTACTTGAGCAAGTGATTGAACACGTAAAAGCGTGTGTGTTGATTATTCATGCGGAATTTGGCAAGAAGTTACCTCAACAAGAAAGCAACCCTACTATTCATTAAGGCTAAAAAATGAAACAGTACGATATTGTTATTGCAGGTGGAGCAATGGTTGGTTCAACGTTAGCGCTAGCCTTGGACCATCTTTCTCAACAAGGGCTCTCTATTGCTGTTATTGAGCCTTACGCAGTCGACAATGATGCACCACACCCAGGGTTTGATTCTCGGTCAATAGCTTTATCGTATGGAACTAAATTGATTTTAGAAAAGTTTCAGTTATGGTCTGTTATAGAGCCATTCACTACTGCTATTGATCATATTCATGTTTCCGACCGAGGACAGATTGGAGTTACCCATATCGATAAAACGGAACAATGTGTTCCGGCGTTAGGTTATGTGGTTGAACTAGCCGATGTGGGTTCTTTGTATAAGCAACGTATCGACAACTGTAAACAGATAGATTATTTGTGTCCGGACTCGGTTGCTCGTATTGATAGAGAGCGAGATTTTACTCTAGTGACACTTACAAGCGGTCAAGTGCTTTGCTGTCAGATCTTAGTGGCAGCGGATGGAGCCGATTCTACGTGTTGTAATTTATTAGGACATGAACAAACAGAATATGACTTTGAACAAGTTGCCATTATTACCAATGTGGAAATATCTGAACCGCATCACGGTAGAGCATTTGAGCGCTTTACCTCTAGCGGGCCGCTAGCTTTTTTGCCTATGTCTAATAATCGGATGTCGGTGGTGTGGTGTTTAAAGCCTGAACAAGTACAAAAAACCTTAGTGTTTTCTGATGAGGAGTTTATTGCTGAATTACAAACTCAGTTTGGTTGGCGACTTGGCAAAATATTACGAGTTGGTAAAAAAGCCAGCTACCCTTTAATTTTGAAGAAAAAACAGCAGATAGTATCGCATCGATTTGCCACAGTCGGTAATGCTGCTCAACTATTACACCCTATCGCAGGTCAAGGTTTTAATTTAGGTATCCGAGATGTAGAAAGCCTAGCAAGTAAACTTGTAGGGCAGAAAGATGTAGGTGATTTTTCTCTGCTGAGTCAGTATAGAAAGTGTCGTGAAGATGATCGCGATAGAACCATTGAGTTAATTTCAACGATGGTGCATATTTTTTCTAATGATTGGTTTCCTCTACAACTGGGGCGAAACGTCGCTCTTATGGCTATGGATAATAGTCGTTTATTTAAATCACCATTGCTTGGAAGAACGATGGGGTTAGTGAGAAAATAAATTATGATGCAAAGTGTTGATATTGTGATTATTGGCGGAGGAATGGTTGGCTTGACTGTTGCTGCTGCACTTAAGGATACCGATTTACGGATCGCAGTGATTGAAGGTATTGAACCTGAAAATGAATTGCAACCGTTACCTGATGTTAGAGTTTCTGCTCTTAGTCGTGCTAGTGAGCAAATATTAAAAAATATAGGAGCTTGGGTAGGTATTGAGCGAAGAAGAGCCGCACCTTATCAAGCTATGGAAGTGTGGGAAAAAGACAGTTTTGCTCGAATTGAATTTAATTCAACAGTGTTAGGTCAGCCGAATCTTGGTTACATTGTTGAAAATAGAGTAGTTCAACTTGCTTTGTTAGAGCGAGTGAAAACTCAATCTAACGTTTCTCTTTTCATGCCAATGAAATGCAATTCACTTGTTATGGGGGAAAGTGAAGCGTGGTTAACCTTAGATAATGGACAATTTTTAACATCCAAGCTTGTTATAGGGGCCGATGGTGCAAATTCATGGGTTCGACAACAAGCTGATATTCCTTTGACTCATTGGGATTATGGTCACAGTGCGTTAGTCGCTAATATTCAGACCACTGAAAGTCATGCTCAAGTGGCTAGACAAGTGTTTACACCGCTTGGTCCGTTGGCTTTTCTACCATTAACAGATGATAAAATGAGCTCAATTGTATGGTCGACCGATCCTCAACGAGCGGAACAATTGCTTTCAATGTCAACGAATGACTTCGACAAACAATTGAGTGCCGAATTTGATATGAGATTGGGTCGGTGTCGGTTGGTGGGGGAAAGACAGGCTTTTCCTCTCAAAATGAGATATGCAAGAGATTTTGTGTTAGAGCGAATGGCTTTAGTTGGTGATGCTGCCCATACAATTCATCCACTGGCAGGGCAAGGTGTAAATTTAGGTTTGCTTGATGCCGCTTGTCTTGCTCAAGAAATTCTACGTTTATGGAATACTGGAGAAGATGTAGGTAGTCGTAGTAATTTACGTAATTATGAACGTTGGCGTAAAGCGGAAGCGGCGAAAATGATTGCGGCGATGCAAGGGTTTAAAGATCTGTTTGAAGGCGGTAATCCGGCTAAGAAGTTTATTAGAGGGTTAGGTATGGCCTTAGCTGACCAATTACCTGGTGCTAAAGATGAAGTAATGAAACGAGCGTTAGGTTTAAAAGGAAATTTACCTGAACTAGCTAAAGAAAAAAACACACTTTATTATTCTTAATTACTTATGAATCATCTTATTAACCATAAAAAGCAAAAAGGTAGTGATAACCTCTTTGCTTTTTAGTTGATATTATTTATCTGGTGTTGATTGTCTATTGAGCGACTTAATAGCGCTTAATTATCTGGAGGTTATACATTATGAGTATGCACAGCGGAGTCTCATTACCTCTTGGTTTATTTCTTTAACTGCTCGAAAATGCCGTTTATCTGCTTTCTCTGGAATGATTAACTTACCATTATCAAATTCAAACTTGCCGATCCCGTATATATAAATTTTACCTTTAAAAAGTCGGCTTATATGTTTAGCTATCATACTCGGTGTATAGCGTTTAAACAGTCTCATAATTAATCCTTATTATATACCGCATGAAGTAGATTATACCTTCTGATATATGAAGGTATTGTGACTAGCATGGTGGAATACCTTTGTAATATGGACTTTATTGGTTTTTTGTGTTGAATTCATCAAATATGGAGTGTTATCTCTATTCTGACGTGATGTATCTCTCAAAAAACACATTGTCTAGCAATGGGTAAAATAACAGAATTACCTGTTGTTTAAAAAGTGTCCATAATTGCTATTAATAACTCTAATAGTATAGATGCTTCGTGGTAATTTGAGACAATATCCGTAAGTAAAAAAAAGCCCGTCTACAGTTGACGGGCGAAAAATCACAGATGCATTACACAAAAGTGGATATTACTGACTTATCAGTGGATTCACTTTGTCTGCTCATAGATAAATATGGAGTATATGAGCAGAAAGGCGAGAATATAGTAGTTGCCTTTTAATGAGTAGCTATATTTTAAATTTGAATAAAAATTCAATGGTTGGTGTTGGTGGATTGTGACTTTGTACCAAGATTTATGCTGTTTGTTGCATCGATTCTCAATGTTAAAACGTTTGATTTGATTGGTTTTATGGCTTTGATTGTGGTTCCTATAATGAAATAAGAGAGTGAATAGTTATTGCATGTATTATTCACTCTCTTACTACTTAAATGGTAGGTAAGAGCTAACGACTGCGCCGTGTCACTCCTTCTCCTTATTAATAATATAACTCGATAATTTTTATTGGTTTTTTCAGCGTTACCGCATTATTACGATAACAGCATTAGTCTTCTAAATTATAAGGTAGTGCTTCGATTTGCCATTGTGAATTAGGCTGATTGACGGCACGTAACTGTGTATCTGGTTCTAAATTATTAGGTAAAATAATTAAGCCGATGGTTACACCGTCTGCATAATGGTAATGAACAAATAACGAGCCTAAGCCGCGCCAATTTTCTCCGACACTGCGTTCAAGCTCTATATTACCATCGGGAACCTTATCTAAAACACCTTTGACTATTGCCATATAGCGCTTATTTGTACCTCGATATTTAGCCCTTGCAACTGTTTCTTGACCTGTGTAGCACCCTTTGGTGAAGCTAATGCCTCCTATTGCTTGAAGGTTAAATGCTTGAGGGATTTGACTATTTTGTACTGATTCTACGATCCTTGGTGTAGCACTTTCTATATCTAATTTATCCCAAATATCTTGGTCTGCAAAAACAGCATCGTTTAGCGAGTCGAGTAAGGCTGCAAGTGAGTCTTGGTTGATAAGTACTAACCAACGTTGTTGGTCAACTTTTACTACCGTCCCTCCAGGAATGGTTCTTACATCACCACTATCGGAAGTGAGGCTATTGATGGTTTGTTCTGCTTTATTGCCAATAACAGCGAGCACTAACTCTTGGCTAATAGAGATATCAACTTTGGAAAAAACTGAATATTTTTTTATCTCTTTAAGTGAGCTTTCGATAATCGATGCATGCTGAATGAGAGCAATATCGTTACGATGATGAAAACAACGAAAAATGCTTAGTACTTTACCTTTGGCATCACAATGTGCACCAAGAGATGAACGCTCTTTGCCCAATGAAACAACATCACAAGTAAGCTGTCCCTGTAAGTAGGATAATTGATCTTCTCCCGCTACCGATATTGATTTCCAAGAGTGCAGGTGAGAAATAATTAAATCGGGTAATGTATCGTTTGAATTAAGTTCAAGTTTTGTGAATCGGTTTTGCCATTCCATAATTGGTTCGCCTAGGCTATTTGATAATTAGAATTACTGTCTTATGTCTATAATGTTAATCCGCTTACAAATTTTTGTCAGCTATCGTTTCAATAATGTTTTTAAGTCATGTATTAGAGTTATTATATCTCGAGGACGATATTATTCAGAATAAAGAGTTCAATTGAGGTAATTAGATGTATAAACCAGAAGAAAAAGCACGTATTAAATGGGCGTGTCGTAGAGGAATGCTAGAGTTAGATGTCGTTATAATGCCATTTTTTGATGAGTGTTTTGATTCACTTTCTGAAACTGAACAACACGATTTTATTGCTTTGCTTGAATGTGATGATCCTGATTTGTTCAATTGGGTTATGCAACATGGTCGGAGTGATGATGAAAGGTTAGCTAATATGATAGATAAAATAGTTGCGCATAACCGCAGTAAATTGCGCTAGTCGCCGACACGTTAATTTATATTTGACTGATTCGAGAACCGCTCATGTTATCCAAAGTGTAATGTTAGCTTGGATGATATGGGCCATTCTCTCTTCACCTATGCCAATGGTTGCGTCACTCAGCCTTATAGGAAGCCTTGTTTATGCTCTTTTTAATTCTCATATTGAAACAAGAATGAGAAAATTAGAGATTCATTCAAATGGTGAGTTGAGCCTAAATAATAAACCAGATAAATGTAAAAGCGTTGTCACTCTATATAAGTTTTTCATGATTCAAATTAAAACTGATAAAGGTAATAAAATCAGCATTTGGCGTGATAGCTGTAAGGAGAGCGATTACAGACAGTTATTGGTTATGATTGATCTTTTTATGCAAAAGAAAAAGGAGTGATTTAATCAC
>NZ_JAWMPW010000038.1:0-17041 GCF_033101115.1 Vibrio sp. TH_r3
GCATTATTCTTTTTACATGTAAATGGCGAGAATTCTTCTTGTTTCTACCAAATTAGCCATTATCTTTTGGCAAACGTACCGATGTCATTGATATCAACCCCAAATCTACATATATCACCTTTGATACTTCTTAGCCTGTGTGTCTAATGTGTTATAGTTTGCTTGCTAAAAGCTAAAACAGCTCCTTAAGGGAGATGAAAATCAACCACTGAGTGGAACCATAGATATAAAACTTAGTTTAGATAAATTTACTATACATTTTGAAACGGTAATAAAGACAAATAAAATGACACAAAAAACATTGTTACAAAAATGGATAGATATTCTTGATGCAAAAGGAGAACTAGACCCTTATAAGTCATTGGAGATTTTAGGAATTATAGAATCTCATTATAATTGGGAAGATATACAAAAAATCTATAGTTATTTTCCCCATGCGGAAGATATTTTAGCGCGTATAAAAGTAATTTTTGAGCATAGCCATATACAACGGGGTATTGCGCCAAAGCCAGAAAATTTAAAAGGTAAAAATGAACTTATCGCCCTCGCCGAGCAAGATATAAAGCAGCGTATATCTATCACCCAAAAAATCATTGACGAAATAGGCGAAGGGCAAGAAGTTTTAGAGCAGTTACAAAATATATCCGTCGAATATATAAATGATTTTAAAAAGATCAAAAAATTTTTAACAAAAGAAGGCTTCAATAATTTTGATTCTTTATTTATTGACTATCAAATATGTCGAAATATCATCAAACCTACAGCCCTTCAATCTTTCTGGGGCAAAGTTAGTTGGTCTCCCTTCGAATGGTACCCTTTGTCCTACCACATCTGTTTCCCAGTAACAACATTACCAGAACTTTCCATGGATAAAGCGGTAAAATTTTGGATCGGAGGTGGTTTAGGCGTACTCCATGGTGATAAATATATCATCACAACCCGCACCCAATTTTCTGATATTCGAGCCATTGAAGGCGATAGAGAAGCACGCAAGCTTTTAAAACAATGGCAAGAGGCATGTAATGATGAGGATATAGATGAAATTGACGATTTCTATATGCTTTTTGTACTCAATCATAGTCCCTCAGATTTAAAAAAGATTTTTACTCCTTTTAAAAATACAACGATTCTTACGAAGCGCATGCAATATATTATTAAACAAGGTCAACTTATAGAAACTGTTCATCGTGATAAAAGCAAAAGATGCACAAAAGAAGAGTTTTTAGATTTAGCGCAAAAAGCGAAAGAATGTGAACAAGCAATATTGCAGGAAATTGCTGTTTCTTCCGAAGAAGCAAAAAAAATATTAGAAATCTATCAAAAAACAAACCTAGAATATATTGAAAATTTTGAAGAATTCGGGGAAATGAAAGATATAGATCAAATAGGCTTTGTCGATGTTTGCGCTTCATATCTTATTGATAATAAGATAGAAGACAATGAGCATGCATGTGATTTAGTTGATGATCTTATGTCATATGTTCTTAACCATTTTGGATTGGAGAATTGTATGGATTTAGCCTTTTCCACATTAGCTAAGAAAGATGTTAATCCCATCATTGACTTTTGGGCATATGGTGGAGAAGCACATTTCCAAAATGGGAAATACTATATTTCTAGTAAACATACTTTTTTTGATGCATAAGTAAGATAAGCCTCATAAAACGTTTTTTCATAATGGATATGGCAGCTATCTATTTGTTTTTTTATAAAAAGACACAGGACACACATGAAATATAATTGGTGTGTGTCCTTTAGTCTCTTTATCTCACTACAAAATACAGCAAGATTACTGAACGCAGAGCTGCTTTCTATACAAACTAAGTACAGGCCACAAACTCGGTGTACTAACCCAAACGGGGTTGCCATTCATTAACCCATTATTTTGTAAAAAATCAGGTACGTAGCCGCCAGCTTCTTCAACCAACAACAAACCTGCTAATGCATCCCAACTATTTAAATGGGCTTCAAAATACCCATGAACTAAACCAGATGCAACATGAGCAAGCATTAGGGCTCCTGCTCCAAATCGTCGATGATCAATACTATTCTCGTCCAATATTTTTAATAATTGCACCAACTCAGAAAGTGGTCTGCGGTTAGAATGACCAAGCCCAATAATAGCTTGGCCTTGTTCTTCATTATGTATGACTAAACGTTTGCCATTAAGCCAAGCACCTTGTCCTTTTTTAGCAGAAAAAAATTCATCTCTGTCCGGTGCGTAAATATAACCCAACTCAATTTGTTCATTGTGTACATAAGCCACTGAAACACACCAATAATCCATACCTTGCATATAATTAGTTGTACCGTCTATCGGGTCAATAACCCAAACACCTTCACTGCCTTCTACCAGCCCACTTTCTTCACCTAAAAACCCACTTCTGGGAAACAACTCTGCGAGCACATTTTTTATTTCTGTTTCCACAGCCAAATCAGCTTGCGTAACAAAATCGTTTCTTCCCTTCGTTTCAATAGATAAACCTTGTTTACGCAAAGCACGAGCTTTATTGCCCGCGGCTTTAATTGCTTTTTCTAAAACCTCAAGTTTGTCAGCTATTTTCATATTATTTACTACTCTTTATCTATAAATGGAGAAGTGATTCTTACTACCAAATTTACTGGGATATATTCAATTCGTTGTTCTAGTTCTTCATTACATGCTCGGGTCTCTAAACACCATAGTGCTTTTTTCGCTGTTTTTTGAACATCGTGATTAATACTACTCAACCGATAACTATATTGGTCGGCCAGTAATGTATTGTCGAAGCCTATAAGATAAAAATCTTTAGGTGCATCTAATCCATTTTTACGCATACCATCAAGAAAACCGCAGGCTAATAAATCGGTAGCACAGAAAACACCATCCGGTTTCTGACCGGACATAATGAGTTTATTTGCCGCACTAAAACCGCCTTCATATTCATTTCCTTCAGATTGAATATCCATATAGTGATGATGTTCATTTTTTAACCAGTCGCAAAGTGATTGCTTAAACGCACGCCCTCTATCCAAACCTGACCAAGTAGAATGTTTGTAGTTAAGCCAACCAATGGTTTGACAACCGGCTTCTATTAATTGTGCTGCGGCGAGTTCGGCTCCCGTATCATTGTCAGAACAGACAACATCAACTCTCGGTAAATCAATTTTTCGATTAATACCAACGACGGGAATGCCAAATTGCAGACACTCTTTAACCAATTCTTCTGGGGGTTGGCCAGATGATACGATCACACCAGAGACCCGATATTGAGTGAAACGACGCATGGTTTCATCAAGCTCATCCCCTGGGCGGACTTCAGCGACCAAAGCTTGATAGCCTCGCAGCTGTATTTCTGACAATAATGCTTCTAATAAATGACTTCTAAAAGGATTGTTTACATGTGCGACAACAACGCCAATTAACTGACTTCGACGCCGATTTAATCCTTGTGCTAAAAAGTTGACTTGATAACCTAACTGCTGTGCTGCTTTTAACACTTTTTGTTTGGTTACTTCGGAAACACTGCCATTTTCGGTAAATGTCCTAGACACCGCAGCTCGAGAGACTCCCGCCAAATTAGCTACGTCTTGCGCAGTAACCACGCTGTATTTTTTTTTGTTACTCAATGTTGTGTCCACCATTCTTTATATTTTCGAACTATCATACTGTTAAGCTGTCACTGCTGGATTATCGTCTGTTGATGACGGTTTTAAACAACGTGCGATATCCGATAAATCGATAGATAGGCCATCTCGGCTTACAAACAATGATTCAATACCAGTGGTACTTTTTATTATTTCGGACAAGGATTCATCCCAACAATGATAAAGGCCAAGATAACGTGTCGCGGTTTGCTCAAGTAAAGCTAAGCAACTCGAGAAGTCACCATGTGACGAACTGTCATCAAGAGAGATAAACGACGCGCACTCTTGAAACGATAAATCAGCATGTTTCATCAAATTAATACTAGCAGCTGTCGGCCTACCATCACCGCTATAGAATAGCCGATGACCATCTACCGATATCTGTATCGCTTTGTTAGATACTTCATGTTGCGTGTTTGCGGTCGCTATTTGCCATTCTTGCCACGAAAAGTGGTCGCTAATCATTTGCCAATCAATATCAAAACACAGCTCATTAGATGGCCAGTTTGCAAATTCAGCTAAAAACTTTAGTGGTGTTAGCTGTTCGGGCTGACAGAAAATCGTCACTGGTTCGGTACGATTAAAACTTTTCCAGTAATTCACAAGGGCCGACAATCCAGTGCAATGATCCGGATGAATATGAGTAAAATAGATTACCTTTATATCGTTAACAGCCATATCTCGGTTAAATAACGCACGCGGTACAGTCGGACCACAATCGATAAGCCATTGTTTTCCTGAATTATCCTCTACAAGCAACGACGATGTATTATTCACTTTCGAAAAAGCACTACCACAACCAATAACTTCAATTTTCATTGTTTACACCAAACTTTCTTTTTTCGTTAATGTAATTGTCACAAAGTGAGCTCAAAGTACATCCATATGATGTCTGTTAAGTTTTACATTTTTTTTACACATTAATGAACACGTGTTCATTAATGTGTAAAAACAGTCAAACATCGCAGATTAAGTTTTATATAGAGCGGATTTGGAGAAAGCAATGACCAGTTTGGACATTCAGGGTTTAAGTGCAGGATACGGAGACAAACAGATACTATCAGATATTAATTTATCGGTTAAACAAGGTGAAATGATCGCACTACTAGGTCCTTCTGGCTGTGGTAAAACCACATTACTGAATGCACTCTGCGGTTTTCATCCTGTTTCTAACGGACACATTAAGCTAGGCAGTAAAGATATAACTCAACTACCAGCAGAGAAAAGAAACATAACCATGGTATTCCAAAGTTATGCGCTTTGGCCTCACATGACCGTGGCACAAAATATCGGTTACGGTCTAAAAGTTAGAAAAATCACGGCAGATCAAATTGATAAGAAGGTTAATGAATTTATTAAAATCGTCAACCTAGATGGGTTAAGAGATCAAAAAGTCACCGATTTATCCGGCGGCCAACGTCAACGAGTTGCATTAGCTAGAGCACTGGTTATCCAACCGGATATTTTGGTACTGGATGAGCCATTGTCAAATCTAGATGCAAAAGTTCGACTTCAAGTTCGTCACGAGCTTAAAACTTTACAGAAACAATTTGGCTTTACTTCGTTAATCGTCACGCACGACCAAGAAGAAGCACTAGTAATGGCAGACAGAATAGCAGTTTTAAATCAAGGTAAAGTGGAACAATTAGGAACATGCGAACAGATTTATCATCAGCCAAAAACACCTTTTGTTGCTGATTTTATGGGCGCTGACAACCAGATTATTTGGCATAAAGAAAACCAAGAATGCCAAATCTATTTCCGAAGTGAGAAAGCACAACTCATACATCAAGATGGCGATAAATATTGTCGTTCCCTTGATCAAGCAAATGGCCTTGAGTTATCAGGAAAGGTTATCCAAAGTGCCTTTTTTGGCCACAATTATCGTGTCAGCGTGGAATGTGACGACCAAATTATTCACGCGGTTCATCCAACTCATCTCGACCACGGTTTACACGTTTCATTACAGGTACCTCATCGTTCGTTGCATATTTATTACGCAGAACACTAAGTACCAACAATTTAAGTAATAACGATCCACCAATAACCAAGCAGTATCTATTTAACTAACCAACAGTATCTACATAAATTAAGGATTAGCTATGTTTGTAAAACCCAATATGACTTTGCTTTCAGCAATGGGTGCAGTACTTTTTTCTGGGATGACCCAAGCGGAAACAACATTAAACGTTGCTTCTGCAGGAAGTCAAAATATGGTTGAGTATGTAAAAACCTATTTAGCACCGAAGTTTGAGGCCACCCATCCTGGCGTTAAAATCAACGTGATTGGAACGGGTCCGGGTGACGCAGGCTCTCATAAAATTCTTGAGAAACTTTCTGCTCAAAGTAAAAGTAACCTAGACACTTGGGATATAGATGTCGCTGTAGTGCACCAAAAAATCGGTGGTGAAATGGTTCAACAAGGGTTATTGAGTCAATACCGGAACGATATAAATACTGGAGCAATGGTGACTCGTGATAGTGCAGAAAACGCATTAGGTACCAATGTTAATGGATACGTGATGCCAATGTTCCATAGCCAAACTGCAATTGCTTACAACAGTGACATCATTCAAACTCCACCGAAATCATACGACGAGTTGGTTCAGTGGGTTGAGAAAAACCCTAAAGCGTTTGGCTACAATGGTATTAAAAATGGGATGTCGGGCGTAAGTTTTGTTACTGGTTGGATTTATGCCTACGGTACCGATGCCGACAAACTTTCCAGTCAACCTTACGACAGCAATGTACAGTCAGAATGGAGCCCTGCATTTGATAAATTGAAACAGTTTAACCAAAAAATCACCTTCACTCCGGGCAACGCCGGTACATTAGACATGCTAAACCGTGGTGAGATTTTTATGGGGCCTGTTTGGGTAGATATGTTCTATAGCTGGAAAGAACAAGGCAAACTTCCACCATCAATGAAGCTGTCTCTTATTGCACCGGGTATGCCTGGTCAACCTATGTATTACGTGGTTCCAGAAAAAGCCGCCAATGCAAAACTGGCTCATGAATTTATCCAATTAGCCACGAGCCCAAATATACAAGCCGAAGGTATTGTCGAGCGCTTTAATTGGTATCCAGGCATTGATGCAAAACACGTCAAAAAACACTTAGACCAAAAAGTTTGGCAAAAACTGTTTGCAGAAATTACCCCTGATGACCTAGCCAACTACGGCAAAAGCTTCCCTATCGCCCCTTACTTTGATGACATCAAAGAAGGTTACGAGCGTAAAGTTTCAAACTAAAAGCGAATAAACACCCTATGCTCAGGAGGACATACACTTCCTGAGCATTATTTATCACGGTAACGTCGACTGGAAATGTTATGCATTACAATCCAATAAAAAATATCTGGCTAGTTTTACCTGCGGCTTCCATGGTCGCGCTCTTTTTTCTCTATCCATTAGCCTTTTCTCTTTTTTCGGCCTTATCCACCGATCAAGGTCACTTCACCTTTGAGCATTTGCAAAATGCGATAGAGCTGTACTCAAATGACATTCTATTTACGATAGTTATTGTCTTTTTTTCTGTCGTTATTTTAGCGGTATTATCCATTCTAATTTCAGCTATATTGCGGCTTTCTCCGTTTACTACTCTCGTGAAATTACTCGGTATTCTGTATCGACTGCCCTTGTTCATCCCTCTAATTGTCACGGCCCAGATGATGAGAACCTTTTTAGCTAAAAATGGTTTAATGAACAACGCCTTGATTGAAATTGGACTATTTACTCCCTTGGAAACCATCTCTTTTCTTGGTTGGAGTGGAATAATCATTACTTTTGTATGGAAACAAATTGCTTTTTCCACACTGCTTATTTCTGGTGCCATGTCAGCAGTGGATGAAACTCAGATAAGTGCAGCAAGAAACTTAGGGGGTTCGAGAATCCGCATTCTATTTGAAATCATTCTGCCACAAATTATCCCAACCATTGGCGTTGCCATGGTGCTGTCAGTGGTAACAATGATGTCCGCATTATCTGTACCTCTAATGATTGGTACCGGCACACCAACAATGATGACCGCTGATATGGCATTTCGAATTAATTCTTATGGCGACTATCACACTGCCAACGCACTAGGACTTATCTCTTATTGTATATGTGCCTTTTTTGCGTGGTTCTATCTTCGTCAAAATCTTAAAGATAAGGCTGGTTTATAATGAATGTTGAACAAACAATGAAACCATTACCTAGCATGAACCGCTTTCCACTTACCGACTGGTTACGTTTAGATGCCTTCCCACAATTCATTTTTGTACTATGTCTTGGGTTAGTGATGTTTGGTCCGATTATCAATTTACTCATATGGACAGTAACAGAAGTATGGTATTTCCCGCATTCATTGCCTTCTGAATGGGGTTTTAAATACTGGAATCAAGTATTTAGCCCTTACAGCAATATTTCTGGGTCATTAGCAACTAGTATCTGGATAGCGCTGACAACCGTTATAGTCTGTCTTGCTGTCTCTATTCCAGCAGGTTATACGTTGTCCCAACAGAAGATGCCCTTTCGAGTGTTGTGGATGCTGCTATTTCTGATCCCTCAAGCGTTTCCGAACCTGACGGTATATATGAATATCGCACGAATATTTTATGATTTTGGATTAAACGGATCTTTTCTCGGCGTGGTATTAGTTCATAGTGTACATGGTTTAATGTTTTCCGTTTGGATAAGCGTAGCCGCTTTTTCTGGAATTGACCCACTCATGGCCAGAGCATCAAGAAACTTAGGCGCAGGTCCAATCTATACATTTTTCCATGTCACTCTACCCCAAGCAACACCCGGAATAATAGCCAGTGGGATTTTTGTCTTTTTAGAATCGTTGGATGAATTTACCGGAACATTTTTCGTTGGTGCACCAGATATCACAACACTGCCTCTGCTTTTGTACACGGCAAGTATGGAAGGGAACTACCAAATTGCATCGATAACTGCGCTTATTTTATTGATTCCGTCAATATTATTCATATTTATAATCAATAAATTCATTAGTCCAGAAATGCTAGCAAAGATAGGTAAATAACCTTTAATTAGGTGTGTGTCCCTTTATACCTTTATGAGTAATAAAGGATGAAGTGTATGTCCCTTTATTCGTTGCAAACAAAAAAACGGCACCAGTTATTTGGTGCCTGTCCTTTTATTACTGGCTTTTATTACTTGTATTAGCCTTTATGAGTTGGAGCGGTTAATTTGATCTTGCAGCAGGTTTTGATACGCCACTTCATCAAGAGGCATTTCTACTGATGTGTCGGTAAGGAAGGAAAACGTCATACTATTAGCCAATTCTAAAGACTTAATTCCTTCTTCTGCGGGAGCAATAAGTTGAGCGTTTTCATCTAAAATACATTGACAAAAGTTTTGTAAAATTGCCTGATGTTCCTGAATTTTTTGCTCCCCAAGAGGGATGATTATGTCCTGAGCTTCGGGCTTAGCAAACCCTTGTTCCGCTTCACGACTAAATTCGCTCATGCTTTGCATATTACGAGTAAAGAGCAACTGGTTATTTTCAAAAACAAGTCGACCCAGTTCACCACTTACCTCTAAACGATTAGTACCAGGAGCTTCACCAGTAGAAGCAATAAAAACACCTGTCGCTCCATTTTCGAATTCACAATACGTTGTTATGTCATCTTCAACTTCAATGTTGTGGTATTTACCAATCTGACTAAACGATCTAACTTTTGTTGGAAGCCCAAAAAACCACTGAAAAAGATCGAGTTGATGGACGCATTGATTAAGAAGTACGCCTCCTCCCTCTCCTTTCCACGTTCCTCTCCAATCACAAGAGTCATAATATTGCTGCGTTCTGAACCAATCAGTAATGATCCAATTAATTCGGCGGATTTCACCCAGTTCACCATCATCAATCAATTGTTTGATTTTTTGGTGGGCGGGTATCGTCCTCTGATTAAACATTGCAGCAAAGCGAAGATTTCTATGTTCGCGATGAGCAGCAATCATCTTCAAACCATCGGCTTTATGTACGGCAATTGGTTTTTCTGTTAATACGTGTAGCCCAGCTGCCAGTGCTTTTATGGCTATGCTTGGATGATCGTAGTGTGGAGTAGCAATAATAATAGCGTCAATATCACCGGAGTTAATCATCTCATCAACATCATAATACGGCTTGGCATCAAATTTGTTAGCAAATTGATCGGCCTTATTTTTCCTCAACCCACAAATCGCAGTAAGATTCGCTTCTGGTATCATCTTGAGGCTAGCAGCATGTTCGCTACCCATCATACCGATACCCACAATACCTATGTTGACCGTTCTATTCTGCATAACCAATGCCTCCGTGCTGACTGAATTATTTTTCTGTTGAACCGAATAAATTAGATCATAAGGGGCAGTTTTAGTTTTGCTTAGTGATGCAAATATCAAAAACCTGCCCCTTTCTTTATGTCTTATCACTTTTTGTTGCTAATTTAGTGCCTGTCCCGTAAAAATCGTAACATATGGTGCCTGTCCCTTTAAAAAAACAGCCTTATTACGCCAAACTACTCTGTTCAGTTGGCGTAATAACCACCGCTATTGATTTGGATGTTGGGGTATCACTAAAATCGCCGGTACTTTCAAGTGGAATAAGCGCATTTGCTTCTGGAAAATATGCGGCCACATTTCCCTTTGGTATCTGGTAAGGGATCACTTTAAACCCATAAATTTTACGCTTATTGTCATCAGTCCACAGTGTTTCAATGTCAACTAGATCTTCCGCTTGTAAACCTAGAGCATCAATATCCGCTTGATTGATAAAAATAACATTCCTTTCACCAAATACTCCTCTATAACGGTCATCATAACCATAAATAGTTGTATTGTATTGGTCGTGGGAACGCATGGTCTGCAATACAAATACAGGCCGTTTGCTTGAACTAGGCGCATCATAAATAAGTATGCTTTCAGGTAGAGCGTGAGTGCAAATTTGAGCCTTACCTTGTGGAGTGTTCCATACTAAATCTCGCGCACTGTTACCTAAATAAAAACCACCCGGAACATCCAAACGTTGATTAAATTGAGAAAAACCTGGAATGGTTTGTTCAATATAGTCACGAATATTATCATAGTCATCAATCAATGATTGCCAGTTAACTGGATTAGTGTCGCCTAACGTCGCCTTTGCCATACCGGCTAAAACAGCCACTTCTGAGCGCATTTTCTCAGCAGATACATCCATTTTACCGGACGAAGCATGCACCATAGAAAATGAATCTTCTACAGTGATTTTTTGCTCACCACTGGCTTGAATATCGATATCGGTACGTCCATAGCAGGGTAAAATCAAAGAATCTTTGCCCGGATTAACGTGGCTACGATTAAGTTTGGTAGCAATATTGACGGTTAATTCAGCCTGACGCATTGCAGCCATCACTCTTTCTGTATCTGGTGCAGCAGCGACTAAGTTACCACCTAAGCCGATAAACACTTTACTTTCGCCTTTGCTCAACGCTTGCAGTGCGTTAGACACATTATGACCATGTTCATGCGGTGGTTTAAAACCAAATACTTTTTCTAAACTGTCTAGAAAGGCAACCGATGGTTTTTCGTTTATTCCTACCGTACGGTCACCTTGAACGTTTGAATGACCTCGTACTGGGCATAAACCTGTTCCAGGTTTACCGACTTGACCAAACAACAACTGCAAATTAGTTAATTCTTGAATTGTCGCGACAGAATGTTTGTGCTGAGTGACACCCATAGCCCAAGTAACGATGCGTGTTTTGGCATTATGATAAATATCAGCAGCTTGCACTATTTCATCTTTAGTTAGACCTGATTGTTGTAGAATTTGTTGCCATGGCGTGGTTTCAACAATCGCAAGGTAGTCATCTAATCCTTGCGTTTGTTCAGCAATAAAATCCAAATCAAAGACGCTGTCACCTTGCGATACTGCTTGCTTATGTAAATCAAGTAGCACTTTAACGATTCCTCGAACCACTGCCATATCTCCGCCTAATTTAGGCATAAAATAGTGACTGGTGGTTGGAGTCGAACCATTGCTAAGCATTTCTAGCGGATGCTGAGGATTAGTGAAGCGTTCTAATCCTCGTTCTTTTAGATTATTGAAAGCGACAACCTGAGCACCACGTTTATTAGCAGAAGCTAGAGTTTCAAGCATTCTAGGATGATTGGTTCCCGGGTTTTGACCAAACAAGAAAATAGCATCAGCAACTTCAAAGTCTTCCATGGTAACCGTGCCTTTGCCGATACCAATTGATTCAATAAGAGCATGCCCAGTCGCTTCGTGACACATGTTCGAACAGTCTGGAAAATTATTGGTTCCGAAACGACGAGCAAAAAGTTGATATACAAACGCAGCTTCATTGCTAGCACGACCAGAAGTATAGAATTCAGCTTGGTTAGGATTTTCAAGTCGATTTAAATGGCTTGCCACAACGTCAAAAGCCTCATCCCAACTGATCGGTTCATAATGATCTGTCTCGGAATTATAGCGCATCGGTTCACTTAACCGCCCTTGATATTCTAAATAATAATCGGTTTGCTTATTAAGCCAAGACACCGAATATTTAGCGAAAAAATCACGGTTTACACGACGAGTCGTTGCTTCCCAGTTGACCGCTTTGGCACCATTTTCACAAAAGCGAAAACGTCCCGGAACGCCTTTTTCTCCCCAAGCACACCCAGGACAATCAAAGCCACTATCTTGATTAGTACGGAATAAATTGACGATGTTTTTGGCAACATTTTCACTTTTAAACAGATGTTGTGTGGTCGATTTTAACGCAGCCCAACCACCAGCTGACCCAGAATACTCTTTATAACTCATGCCATTATCTTCTTATTTTTACTCTGGCTTCATTCGCCAGTATCCATTATACAAATTGAATTGTTCCGCCTTGGTAAACCCAATCAGTGTCATATCGAACTGACGAGCAATATCCAATGCAATTTTTGAAGGTGCTCCAACTGATACGATAGCGGCAATACCGGAAATAACCGCCTTTTGCATTAACTCAAAACTTACCCTACTTGTTAAAACCACCACACCTTGTGGATGCCATATTTGTTGTCGTGCTACAAAACCAAGCAATTTATCTAATGCATTGTGTCGACCAATATCCTCTGCAACTGCGATCAACTCACCATCAACCATATAAGCGGCACCATGAACTGATCCCGTTTGATGGAATTGTGACTGATTTTGATTAAGTAGAGATGGGTAGTTAAGAACGTCTTGAGGAGATAACCAATGCTCTGATTGATCTATCTCTCTATATTGAGAAAATTGCAACGCACGAATTGACGTTGCACCGCAAACGCCACAACTCGAAGTGCTAATACTACGACGATTAGATGACGATAAACGAGGCTCAACACCCGGTTTTAATATCACAACAATGTGGTTCATTGCATTACTCGTATGAGAGTCAAAACAGCGAATAGCTTCGATATCAAGCCAGCTGCTCACAACACTTTGGCCAATAAGTAATCCATACACCAAGTTTTCATCATCACCTGGTGTACGCATGGTCATGCTCCACAACTCACACTGTGTCGTGCCGCCAATTTGCCATTCAATGCTAATCTGCAACGGTTCTTCGACCGTAAGGGCATCTTCGCTAAAATGATAGCCTTGATCGGTGACATAACGTTTTCGATTGATCTGTTTGAAATAAACTGGCTTGTCAGTCTCCAGTTGATTAGCTTTATCTGATTGCATTACACCATTCTTGAACGTTATAAGAATACGTAAAAAATCACACCCAAATATCAAGTTGCGTAATCCACATCAAGTAAAATTGAGAACGGAAAAACACGACATTCTATAACTGAATTGGGATAATTTTAGTGAGAAAATAGGAGCCTAAACGAATAACTCTCATAGAAAATTACTCCTCACATGAAAAGACGTCAATAAAAATAAGTCTCATATTAGTTAATAACATGAAACACAATTAATAAATTTATTGCCATTTAAATTCACAAACACTCAAAATAAACTCTAATTAACCACTTTTGATAGCAATTAACGACATTTGATAACAATCGCCGTCATATCATAACAATTCAAAAAATACAGGTGCGATCAACAATAAAGCGCTAATCATGAAAGAAAAGCACGCTCGTGTGCGCTAAAATTGGTATTATAAATATAATTCATTTTGATAATTGGAGGGATGAATGATTAATTCAAAAATGAATCCTAAGTTTTGGGTAGAGAGCTTTGTAACCTGTCGCTCTAATCTGACCGAAGAAACTTTGCCTCCAACAGAAAAAATGAAACTTTCTCACTTTATTTGGCTGTGCTTGACAATGATGCCTCTGGGTATCATTTTTATCATCTTTAATCTATTAGCGGGAAACACAGAAATTGCTTGCACTATTGGAGTATTTTCCAGCTCTATTGCCATAAATTTAATCATGGTGAAAAAATGCTACAACTTACATTTTATTTATCATTTCTGTAGTTTTTTATTTTTCATGCTATTGGTTATTGTTACCTACTTAGAACCCAATAGTGAAGGCCGCGTCTTATGGATTTATACCTACCCTCTTTTTACTATATTTGTATTCGGTTACAAGTTGGGCATCATGTGGAGTATTTTACTCATTTTCGCAGTTGGAAGCTGCTTAGAAGTTCTACATACTGATATTCCGCATTATCTCGAAGCATTTAGACTGCGTTTCTATTTAACTTACCTTGTGATTGTCTGGATAACGGCTTGGTTAGAATATGGTCGGAGTCGACACACAGATTCACTTCAAGATGAAATCACTAGAAGAATACAACTGGAACAACAATTGACTATTTTGGCCGAAAAAGATGGTTTAACTAATCTTTATAATCGTAGCTCTATGTGGAAACTGGCCAATAGAGAAATAGAAAGAACTAAACAACACGATACTGAATTATCTTTGGCAGTTATGGATATAGATAACTTCAAGGCAGTCAATGACACTTATGGTCATCCAACGGGTGATGAAGTTATAAAATATGTTTCTAGGCTGCTTAGTCAGTCACTAAGAAAATCGGATATTGCTTGTCGTTTAGGTGGTGAAGAATTTGCTGCTTTGATTCCAGAAACGTCGACTAAAGAAGCCCATAAGATAATGGATAGATTTAGAAAAGAAATGAGTCAACACATTTTTAACGCAGAAGGCACAAACTTTCAAGTCACCATTAGTATCGGAATTTATTCAATCTCCAAACACAATGCTTCGTTCAAACAAGCTTATGCTAAAGCTGACAAAGCACTGTATCAAGCCAAACAAAAAGGTAAAAATACCGTTTGTATTGCCGAATAATACTCGATACGCCATGTCAGTTTAAATGGTGAGAGAATTTATCATGTAAAATGAACGCCTTTATTTGCTGCACAGTTTTTGAACTATAGATAATACTAGTATGACTGCAATTCAACATTATATGGTCCGACATTCCTTGTAATTTGGTCTCATTAAGGCTCACCGTGCCATCGGACATTTCTTTGTCCGCCAACAATACCGGACGCAACCCTAACGGCAAGTAGCCGGCAATTGAGCCGATTTTTTGTGCGCCATTCCAAGCTCGGTATTCTGGCTTCAAACCGTATAAAAATGAATTACCCAATATTTTTCTGCACTTTAGCTCAACTAACCGTTGAGCAATAGAAGCTCCATTCAGTGGACTAGCAAGAGTCACCAAATGCGAGACAACATCAATACTCGGTTTTTTACACTCTAAAAATGACAAAGCCAGCAAACCACCTAACGAGTGACCAACAAGAATATTTCGCTTTGATGAATGCAAAGCATGTTGAATCTTGTCAAATACCAATTCAATGTTTATATTTCGGCTATTGTAACTTATGACCTCAACATCAAAGCCTTCCTTTTTGAGCCTATTTGCTAAAGGCTTCATTATCAATCCATGCATAAACAAACCATGTAAGATAATAATTTTATCCATCAAAAGCTCTCTCTTAATTATTGCTTACAAGACTAATACTAAATGACTGAATAGTGGCAATTTAACTAATTATTCTCGAAAATACGCACCGAATGTTGGGTGTCTTTCATAACAAGTATATCTCATAGCAAGATTTAGAACATCACACTTTACAAGCAAACCTTGTGTCCTTTTGATAAATCCGTAGAATCATCGAAAAGTTTTAATACGGTAAAATTATGCCTAACCTCAAACTGCATCGTCGTGACTATGTCTCTATTCTTGGTGACGATATTTCAGCAGAAGAGCTGCGACAAACATTATCTCCACATTATGAGAAACCGACAACAGCGCTCACTCCGAGTCCATATTTGACTGAAACAAGTTTGCAGCGTCGTTGGGACAAATTAGCACGTCCTCAAATTAAAGCCGAACTGTTGGATTCTCATAGCGAACAACAAGCCATGGCTTACCATAGAAATATCGAACATTTTATTGGTACCGTAAAAGTGCCCGTTGGCGTCGCTGGCCCTCTGAGAATTAACGGTCTATTTGCCAAAGGTGATTATTTGGTGCCTTTAGCCACGACAGAAGCAGCATTAGTCGCATCGTATCATCGCGGTTCTAAGCTATTGACGGCGTCTGGTGGCGTCAGTGCAATGCTACTTAATGAAGGTGTCACGCGTACTCCAGGTTTCGCTTTTTACGGTCTAGCACAAGCGGGACAATTTGTTGCTTGGGCGACAACACAATACCAACAATTCAAATCGATTGCTGAAGCGACCACGTCTCATGGCACCCTGACCGATATAAATATTAACATCGAAGGTAATCATGTTTACTTAGTATTTGAATATTTAACTGGCGACGCTTCCGGTCAAAACATGGTGACGATTGCTACCAATGCTGTGTTTGAGTTTATTTTAGACAATACGCCTGTTACTCCCGAATATGCTTTTCTAGATGGCAATTTATCTGGTGACAAAAAAGCCAATAGCCAAACCTTGCGCAGCGTTAGAGGCAAAAAAGTCACCGCAGAAGCGCACATATCGGCTGAATTGATCAAAAAACATCTGCATACGACACCGCAAAAAATGATGCAATTCGGTCAAATGACCACGGTAGGTGGCGCGTTGAGTGGCACAATAGGCATCAATGCCCATTATGCTAACGCTTTGGCGGCACTGTACATCGCTTGCGGCCAAGATGCTGCTTGTGTGGCTGAATCAGCTATAGGTATGACACGAATGGAAATAGATAAGAATGGCGACTTGTATGCCAGTGTCACACTGCCTAATTTGATGGTAGGCACCGTAGGAGGAGGCACTAATTTACCCAGTCAAAAGGCCTGCTTGGAGTTAATGGGGTTACATGGAACTGGTAAATCTCAAGCGCTTGCTGAAGTTTGTGCTGCACTTTGTTTAGCCGGTGAACTGTCAATTGTCGGTGCTTTTTGTGCGGGGCATTTCGCAAAAGCACATCATAAACTGGCTCGAAAATAGTCAAAATTAATCACTTG
>NZ_JAWMPW010000039.1:0-16688 GCF_033101115.1 Vibrio sp. TH_r3
CACAAAACGGTCACGATCTGCCCACTGTGGGTTTTGTGGGTTATGGTTTAAATGGCCACGCCAAAGTACTTCAGCGATGTCAGCCATTCCCATTGGTGCGCCTGGGTGACCTGAGTTGGCTTGTTGTACGCCGTCCATGCTAAGCGCGCGAATTGCGTTTGCTAGCTCTTGCTGAGAAGGTTGTTGAGAAGGCATGTCTGCTCCTGGTAAGTAAGCGAATTCAATAATATAAACTAACGCTATTTATATCCTATTTAATAGCGGTCGCTATTCTCTCAAAGCAAAATTAGGACTGCAATCCTTTCCTTAGTGAATAGTGCTAAGGTCCAAGTTTTTAAGACTACTAACTCAAAGTTCGCAAATAGAAATATCAGCACTTTATGATCCACCTCAAAAAAAACTTGTATTTTTAACTGCAAATACTAGAATAGACGTCTAGATGTAGAAACGCCTATTAAAATTAGTGTTTCACACTGAACATTTACCTTATTTTTAAAAGATGCATTAATTGCATCTTTTTTTAACGTTTTAATAACGGAGCTATCTACTATGGCTAAGCACCTGTTTACTTCTGAATCCGTATCAGAAGGTCATCCAGATAAAATCGCAGATCAAATATCTGATGCAGTTCTTGACGCAATCTTAGAGCAAGACCCTAAAGCACGCGTAGCTTGTGAAACTTATGTTAAAACAGGCATGGTTATGGTAGGTGGAGAAGTAACCACATCTGCTTGGGTAGATATTGAAGAAATCACTCGCCAAACCGTTCGTGAGATTGGTTACGTAGGCTCGGATATGGGTTTCGATGCAGACTCTTGCGCAGTACTGAATACCATTGGTAAACAATCTCCAGACATCAATCAAGGGGTTGATAAAAGTGACCCTAAAGATCAAGGGGCTGGCGACCAAGGTATTATGTTTGGTTACGCAACCAATGAAACTGAAGTATTAATGCCTGCTCCTATTACTTACTCTCACTTATTGGTACAAAAGCAAGCTGAAGTTCGTAAAAATGGCCAATTAAGCTGGTTACGTCCAGATGCAAAAAGCCAAGTTACTTTCCAGTACGATCAAGGCAAAATCGTCGGTATTGATGCAGTAGTACTTTCAACGCAACATTGTGAATCAATTTCTACGCCGGATTTACGTGAAGCAGTAATGGAAGAAATCATCAAACCAGTACTTCCTTCTGAGTGGCTTAATAAAGAGACTAAATTCTTTATCAACCCAACAGGCCGCTTTGTTATTGGTGGCCCAATGGGTGACTGTGGCCTAACCGGTCGTAAAATTATCGTCGACACATACGGTGGTGCAGCTCGCCATGGTGGTGGTGCATTCTCTGGTAAAGATCCATCAAAAGTTGACCGCAGTGCAGCTTATGCAGCACGATATGTTGCTAAGAATATTGTTGCCGCAGGTCTAGCTGATCGTTGTGAAATCCAACTTTCTTACGCTATTGGTGTAGCTGATCCAACATCTATTATGGTTGAAACGTTCGGTACAGAAAAAGTCTCCCATGATGTTATTATTCAAGCCGTCCGTCAGCACTTTGATCTTCGTCCATACGGCTTACAAGAAATGTTAAATTTATTGCAACCAATCTACAAGAAAACGGCAGCTTACGGTCACTTTGGCCGCCAAGAATTCCCTTGGGAAGCGACTGACAAAGCAGAGCTCCTACGTGATTTCGCTGGACTGTAACTTTCGAGATGTTGTGCGTTTCTGATAAATGAACGTTTTTAATAGACTGTAATTTTACAATAAATTGCAAACTTCAAAATAGTCATCACATGAAATTCGCTTTATAATTGACGCCTCAGATTAACCTGAGGCGTTTTTTTTGGAGTCTTCTTTGGCCAACATACAACAAGTTTCTCAACTCAGTGAGCAAGCTGAGCAAGCATTACGCCACTACGTTTCTATAGCCAATCAATATTTTGACCAACACTTTCCAGTACCGAACATTAATTTTAAGCTGCGAGGAAAAACCGCCGGAAAAGCGCTATTACAACTCTGGGAAATTCGTCTTAATCCGATATTATTTAATGAAAATCAACAGCAATTCTTACATGAGGTTATTCCTCATGAATTAGCACATTTGATTACTTTTAAGCTATTTGGTCGAGTAAAACCACACGGAAAAGAATGGAAAATGGTGATGGAGCGTGTTTTTTCTCTTGCAGCAAAAACCACTCATACTTTTGAAATCACCTCGGTTCAAGGACGTACTTATGAATATAAATGTCATTGCGATATTTATGCTTTAACTATCCGTCGGCACAACAAAGCGCAAAAAGGTCAAGCACGCTATCATTGCAGGCAATGCCGACAGGAATTGATATATACCGGTATACAACTAACCTAAATCGTTTACTAGACTAATCAGGAATATCTTAGACAAACAACCTGTATCAATACCCTTGTTTTTTGCATCAAACGCATCCATCTTAACAAAAGAGTTTTATATTCAGGGCCCTATCCATGCGCGTACCGAGAATTTATCATCCAGAAATTATAGCAAAATTAGGCATCCTCGCTTTAGCTGAAGATGCCGTCGGCCATGTGGGTCGAGTATTACGAATGAAACCCGGGCAGGAAGTCATCTTATTTGATGGTACCAATGCGCAGTTCCCGGCCAACATAGTAGAAGTCAGTAAAAAGTCTGTTTTAGTAGAGATAACGCAAAGAATTGAATACAGTACTGAATCCCCATTAGAGATCCATTTAGGCCAGGTGGTATCTAGAGGAGATAAGATGGAATTTACCATCCAAAAATCGGTTGAACTTGGCGTTAACACAATTACGCCACTAATATCAGAAAGATGCGGTGTAAAGTTGGATCAAAAAAGATTTGAAAAGAAACTGCATCAATGGCAAAAAATTGCGATCGCAGCCTGTGAACAGAGTGGCAGAAATAAAATTCCAACCATTCGTCCCATTATGCAGCTAGAACAATGGTGTGCAGAAAATGAGTCTGGGCTAAAACTTAACCTTCATCCTAGAGCAAAGTACAGTATTAATACTCTTCCTGAACCGGTAGAAAAAGTAAGATTACTAATAGGTCCAGAGGGTGGTTTATCAGCAGAAGAAATCGCCATGACCAACAATCATCAATTTGAAGAAACGATATTAGGTCCTAGAGTACTAAGAACAGAAACAGCCGCACTAACGGCAATCACTGCATTACAAGTTCGTTTTGGCGATCTTGGTTAATATATCGGCCACTTTAAAAATAGGAACATGAAATGATCAAATTAGGCGTAGTAATGGATCCAATTACATCCATTAACATCAAGAAAGACTCTAGCTTTGCCATGATGCTTGAAGCCCAAAAGCGCGGATATGAAATACACTATATGGAAATGAATGATCTTCATTTAGAGCAAGGTGTCGCTATTGCCGATACTAAAGTAGTGACGTTAAAAGAAGATCCAGCATCATGGTTCGAATTTACTTCAGAACAAACCATCGAATTATCTGAACTAGATGCGGTATTGATGAGAAAAGATCCGCCTTTTGATACCGAATATATCTACGCCACTTATATTTTAGAGCGTGCAGAACAAAACGGCGCTTTAATTGTTAACAAACCACAAAGCCTACGTGACTGTAACGAAAAATTATTTACCGCATGGTTCCCAGAACTAACACCAACGACCATTGTGACTAGAAAAGCAGAAAAAATTAAGGCCTTTCAACAGCAACATGGTGATGTCATTTTAAAACCGCTTGATGGTATGGGTGGTGCTTCTATATTCCGAGTAAAACAAGGCGATCCAAATATTTCAGTGATCATTGAAACGCTGACTAATCACGGTCAAACCTACGCAATGGCACAAACTTTTGTCCCTGATATTAGCAATGGTGATAAACGAATATTGATTGTTGATGGAGAGCCAATGCCTTATTGCTTAGCTCGTATTCCTGCTAAAGGAGAAACACGAGGCAACCTCGCAGCAGGCGGACGAGGAGAAGCAAGACCACTGAGTGAAACCGATAAGAAAATAGCGCTTGCTGTCGCCCCAACATTAAAAGAGAAGGGGCTCATCTTTGTTGGTTTAGACATCATTGGTGACAAGTTAACCGAGATCAACGTAACCAGCCCTACTTGCATTAAAGAAATTGAGGCCGCCTTTGATATATCAATTACGGGCAAACTAATGGATGCAATTGAGCGTCGGGTAAAAGAACATAATTAAGTCATTATCCCACAAAAGGTAACAGTACAAAGGGAGACAGGAATTTATATGAATTTAGTCAATCATTTTTTAGTAGCAATGCCCGGATTAACAGACGGCCCATTTGAGCGTTCTGTTATCTACATCTGTGAGCATAACAAAGAAGGTGCAATGGGAATTATTGTCAACGCACCTATTAATCTGACTATAGGTGGAATGCTTGACAAAGTGGATGTAGATTCCGTCCATCCCAGAGTACATAAAGAAAGTTTACAAGCGACCGTTTTAAGTGGTGGCCCTGTATCTGAAGATCGAGGGTTTATACTCCATGAGCCAAAAGATAGTTACCAATCGAGCATACAGATGACAGAACATATAAGTGTCACCACATCAAAAGATATTCTTAGTGTTTTAGGTACAGAAGCAGAACCTAAACACTATATTGTCGCGTTAGGTTATGCAGGTTGGACAGCTGGCCAGTTGGAGAATGAATTAGCCGAGAACTCTTGGTTAACCGTTGAAGCTGATCCAGAAGTTATCTATCAAACACCAATAGAGGAACGCTGGCAAGCTGCGGTAAAAATGTTAGGTGTAGAACCAAGTCAACTTTCCATTAATGCAGGGCATGCTTAATGAGTAAAAATTCAAGAACCATTATCGCTTTTGACTTTGGTACCAAAAGTATCGGCAGTGCGATAGGGCAAGACATAACGGGAACGGCTACGCCATTAAAAGCATTTAAAGCTAACGATGGAGTCCCCAATTGGGACAACATAGAAAAATTACTCAAGGAGTGGCAACCCGATCTTATTGTCGTCGGGTTGCCAACCGATTTGCATGGCAAAGAATTAGATAGCATCACTCCTAGAGCGAAAAAATTTGCCAATCGGTTGCACGGTCGATTTGGTTATCCTGTTGAAATGCATGACGAACGTTTATCAACTGCAGAAGCAAGAGCGAGCTTGTTTGAAATGGGAGGATATAAGGCTTTAAACAAAGGTAATATTGACTGCCAATCTGCGGTAGTTATATTACAAAGCTGGTTTGAAGCACAGTGGTCTTGAATAATTTAATGGTCTAAATATTAACGATGCAATGGTTTAAATACATAGACTTAAATAAATGCTATCGCATCAGACCCTATCTTTTTACTGACTTCTTGTGCATCAACAACGCCATTCTTTAGTAACTTATTGGCGCTTTGTTGCATTGTGATCATGCCTGATGCAGAACCTGTTTGAATAATCGAATACATTTGCGCCACTTTGTTATCACGAATCAGATTTCGAATAGCAGGTGTCGCCATCATGATTTCATAACAAGCGACACGTCCACCCGATTTTTTCTTTAGTAACTTCTGAGCAATTACTGTCGTTAACGATTCAGAAAGCATACTACGCACCATCGACTTATCATTACCCGGGAACACATCAATCACTCTATCGATAGTTTTGGCTGCAGAGCTAGTATGTAGGGTCGCAAAAACTAAATGCCCTGTTTCTGCGGCGGTTAATGCCAAGCTTATAGTTTCTTGATCTCTTAACTCTCCTACTAAAATGACATCAGGATCCTCTCGTAACGCTGAACGAAGAGCCACTTTAAAACCATGTGTATCGCTATGAACCTCACGCTGATTGATAAGGCATTTAATATTTGAATGCACAAATTCAATTGGATCTTCAATGGTTAAAATATGCTTATTAAGATGTTGGTTTATAAAATTCACCATAGCAGCAACCGTGGTAGATTTACCGGAACCGGTCGGGCCTGTAACCAGAATCAACCCACTATCCCTTATCGATATTTGACTAAAAATACTAGGACAACCTAAGGCCTCCAACGTAGGAATATCGACAGGAATGCTGCGAAACACAATGGCGCATCCTCGCTTCTGATGAAAAGCATTGACACGAAATCGGCCAATTGAAGCAATATCATAACAAAAGTCCACTTCTAGTTTTTGTGCAAATTCCTTCTGTTGTGCCTCACTCATAACCTCAAGTAATACTTCCTGTACTTCAGAATCACTCAAAGATGGCTTATCTAACTTCCTAACCTCTCCATCAATGCGTATCATAGGAGAAACGCCAGCTGAAAGATGTAGATCTGACGCATTATGTTTTACACTAAAAGCTAATAACTCTGTGATACCCATATAAATTCCTTATTGAAGTCCATTATGAATAGTATTCAAACAAATATTGAACAAACTCTAAGTCAAATTCGTACTGCCGAGCAAAAATGCGGACGAACACCAAACTCGGTGCAACTTTTAGCCGTTAGCAAAACCAAACCGATTGATGCAGTAGCTCAAGCAATAAAAGCAGGTCAAATAGCATTCGGTGAAAACTATGTTCAAGAAGGCGTTGAAAAAATTCAATATTTTTCAGATCTAAATGAAGGTCCCTCACTACAATGGCACTTCATTGGCCCTATTCAATCGAATAAAACCAAATTAATTGCAGAAAACTTCCAATGGGTTCATTCTGTTGACCGCGCCAAAATAGCTCAACGCCTAAGCAGCCAAAGAAGTGAGCACCTTCCACCATTGCAAGTATTAATTCAGGTTAATACCAGTGGCGAACAATCAAAAGCTGGCACGAACGAATCGCAAGTTTTTCAGTTAGCTGAGTTGATTTCTTCTCTTCCCAACCTCACTTTAAGAGGATTGATGTCGATTCCTGAAAATGTATCTAACTATCAATCACAGCTACATGCTTTTAATCAATTATCTGTATTACAACAAAAGCTTGCAGTTCAATATAACGACATCGATACACTATCAATGGGAATGAGTGGCGATATGGAAGCTGCTATTCAAGCAGGCAGCACAATGGTACGCATTGGTACTGCAATATTTGGCGCAAGAGATTACTCAAACAAATCTTAATTTAAACAAGGATAAGGTCCGTATATGAAAAATAGAAAAATTGCCTTTATTGGTGCTGGTAATATGGCACGATCCATTATCGCGGGTCTAACCTCAAGCGGATATAATTCGAGTGATATCACAGCAACAAATCCACACCAACAACAACGCGATTTACTAAATTCATTGTACGGAGTCAATACCACTACAGATAATGTCGACGCGGCTAATAACGCTGACGTAATAGTTTTATCAGTAAAGCCACAAGTAATGGAATCGGTCTGCCTCGGGTTAACGGATATTGACCTATCTGATAAACTTATTATTTCTGTTGCAGCAGGTATTTCAGCCGAAAGAATTAACCAATACTTAAAAACAGAAGTAAATCTTATTCGTGTTATGCCTAACACGCCTGCGCTGGTTAATAAAGGCATGAGTGGTTTATACGCAACCCATTTGGTCAGTGAAGAAGATAAGCTTTTTGCAGGTCAACTGATGCAAGCTGTTGGTGAAATATGTTGGGTGGAACAAGAATCAGGCATAAACAATGTAATTGCTGCAGCTGGCAGCGCTCCTGCGTATTTCTTCTTATTTATGGAAGCGATGCAACGTGAAGCGATTGCTCAAGGGTTCGATGAAGACACCGCCAGATTATTGGTTCAACAATCGGCACTTGGCGCAGCCGAAATGGTAGTCGCCAACGCCGATATCGATATAGCAACATTAAGAGAACAAGTAACATCAAAAGGTGGTACAACAGCAGAAGCGCTGCGTTCTTTTAATGAACACAAATTAACCGAAATAGTTGCGACAGCGATGCGAGCGGCCGTTTCAAGAGCAGAAGAAATGGAAAAACTTTTCTAAACTCGATTAAACCTAAATCCCGTTAAACCAACTAGCGACAATTTTAAGGGCGCATAATGAACTCAATGAATTTTCTTGTCTCCACTGTCATCGATTTATATATCATGATAGTCCTTCTGAGGCTTTGGTTACAGGCCGCTCGTGCTGATTTCTATAACCCATTTTCTCAATTTATTGTTAAAGCAACTCAACCAATAATTAAACCTCTACGCCGTGTGATCCCATCGGTTGGCAGTATCGATTTGGCGACCTTAGTTTTTGCCTATGTATTATGCGTGATTAAATTCGTCGCCTTAATACTGATAGCCAACGGTACATTAGTGTTTAGCTTAGACTTCTTATTCTTCGGTCTACTGGCTTTGGTTAAAGCTGCAGGTGGTCTGCTGTTCTGGGTTTTACTATTGAGAGCTATCTTAAGTTGGGTAAGTCAGGGGCGCAGTCCAATTGAATACGTATTTCATCAATTGACAGAACCAATGTTAGGCCCAATTCGTCGATTTCTCCCTGATATGGGCGGATTCGATTTAAGTGTATTAGTGCTATTCATTATATTGCAATTCGCTAACTTCTTAATGGGCGATATTATTGGTCCAATTTGGTACCAATTGTAATGTCAGCAATAACTCAAGATTATAATGATCTTGTTCTTAAGCTCTATATCCAACCTAAAGCCAGCAGAGACGCTATTGTCGGTTTACATGGAGAAGAGCTTAAAATAGCGATAACAGCACCACCTGTGGACGGTAAAGCTAATTCACATTTAACTAAGTATTTATCTAAGCAGTTTAAGGTTGCCAAAAGCCATATTCATATAGAAAAAGGACAACTTGGGCGGCATAAACAAGTTCGCATAAGTGCTCCAATACATATTCCAGACATTATTAAAGCACTCTTGTAGTGCTTTAATAATGAATAAAGGACGAAAATAAAATCATGACAAAAAAACTAGTATTAGCCACAGGTAACCAAGGCAAAGTCAAAGAGATGGCTAATTTGCTTTCAGAGTTTGGCTTTAACGTACTGCCTCAAAGTGAGTTTAATGTTTCTGAGGTAGCAGAAACAGGGACAACGTTTATTGAAAATGCCATTATTAAAGCTCGACACGCTGCAAAAGAGACCGGATTACCAGCCATTGCCGATGATTCTGGACTTGAAGTGGATTATCTTTTAGGCGCACCTGGTATTTACTCTGCTCGCTACTCTGGTGAGGATGCAACCGATAAGGCTAACTTAGAAAAGTTATTGGTTGAGATGAAAGATGTGCCAGAACCACAAAGAACAGCACGTTTTCACTGCGTACTCGTCTTTATGAAACACGAACACGATCCAACACCAATCGTTTGTCACGGAAAATGGGAAGGGAAAATTCTTACCCAAGCAAGTGGCAGCAATGGATTCGGTTATGACCCAGTATTTTGGGTACCTGAAATGCAATGCGCCTCAGCAGAGTTGGATTCGTTACAAAAAAAACAACTCTCTCATAGAGGAAAAGCACTTAAACAATTATTCGCCACACTAAGTAGTGACCAATAATTTATGCTAACCCCACCTAACCTTAGCCTTTATGTACACATTCCTTGGTGTGTTCAAAAATGTCCTTATTGTGATTTCAACTCTCACGCGTTGAAAAGTAGCATCCCAGAAAAACAATACATTGATGCCTTAATCGAAGATCTCGAACAAGATATTTGTCGCTTTCAACTTCAAGGCGATAGCAGACCACTTCATTCTATTTTTATTGGTGGTGGAACACCGAGTTTGATCTCACCAAGTGAAATTGGCCGTTTATTAAAAGAAATTCAGCAGCGCATTGCTTTTAAAAACGATATTGAAATAACTTTGGAAGCCAATCCGGGGACAATTGAAGCAGAACGATTCAAACAATATCAGCAAGAAGGCGTGACTCGTATTTCAATTGGCGTACAGAGTTTCGAGCAAGAAAAGTTACAGAAACTAGGTCGAATTCATGGCCAAGAAGAGGCGGTAAATGCGGCTGAATTAGCTCATACAATCGGCCTCAATAGCTTCAATTTAGATTTGATGCACGGTTTACCAAATCAAAGTATTGAACAAGCATTAACCGATCTAGAAAAAGCAATTGAACTTAATCCTCCTCACCTTTCTTGGTATCAATTAACGATTGAGCCCAATACTCTTTTTCACTCCAAACCGCCAATATTGCCAGATGATGATCAGCTTTGGGATATTTTTGATTTAGGGCATAAAAAGCTTTCAGATGCTGGTTATATTCAATATGAAACATCAGGTTACAGCAAACCAGGTTATCAATGCCAACACAATCTCAATTACTGGCGTTTTGGTGATTATTTAGGTATTGGTTGCGGGGCGCATGGAAAGCTCAGTTTTTCTGATGGTCGAATCCTTAGAACCACTAAAGTCAAACATCCAAAAGGTTATTTAAATCTCATTAACCCTTATCTTGATTCCGAAACCGTAGTCAAAAGCGAAGAACGACCATTTGAGTTTTTCATGAACCGTTTTAGACTCATTGAGGCTTGCCCAAAACAAGATTTCATACAAACCACTGGGCTAGCTATCGAGACTATTCAACCAACTATAGACTGGGCAGTTGAGCAAGGTTTTATACAAGACAACCATGAAGATTGGCAAGTTACGAAAAAAGGAAAGTTATTCTTAAATGATTTATTAGCCGGATTTATGTAGTTAGTCGGTATAGTTCATATAGCTAATAAGTTTATGTCATATAGCTAGCAACTTGTATATAAAAGAAAGCTTGAGAGTTTATCCCAAGCTTTCTTTCCATTTACCTAATGCGTTTATACTTAATATCCCAAACACCATGACCTAATCGGTGTCCTCGTGCTTCAAATTTAGTCAAAGGCCTATCTTCTGGACGGTCAATATAATCACCATCTATCGCTATATTGCTAAAATTAGGCGCTTGGTTCATGACTTCAATCATATGCTCTGCGTAGTTTTCCCAATCAGTTGCCATATGAAAAACACCTGACTCGACAATTAATTTTTGACGAACCATTTCAGCAAATTCAAGTTGAACGATACGACGCTTATGATGACGTTTTTTATGCCAAGGGTCCGGAAAGAACAGTTGTAATGTTGTTAAACTACTATCTGGAATCATATGCGCGAACACTTCCACGGCATCGTGACACATTACACGTAAATTAGTCACTCCCGCCTCACTAGCCGCACTCAAACAAGCCCCCACACCCGGGCTGTGAACCTCTATTCCGATGAAATTTTTCTCTGGTGCATTTTTAGCCATTTCAACTAAAGAAGCCCCCATACCAAAACCTATTTCCAATACAACAGGATTATTATTACCAAAAACTTGCTGCCAATCTAGCAACTGATTTTGATAATCAATGCCCATCGTTGGCCAACATTCTTTTAAGGCAGTTTCTTGGCCTTTTGTTAAGCGTCCTTCACGACGAACAAAACTTCGTATTTTTCGAACTAATTTGCCATCGTCAGTATATTCGTTTGTCGTTACTTCGCTCATTAGATTTGCCTGTTCATTGTTCAATCAAAGCGTGGATTATCCAAAGATTCGTCCTAGGTGCAAGGAGTTTTCTTCATAAATACCCGCATTATTTATGTGTTTTACACTCATCATTAAATATGGTGCAATTTCACTTCAAATAAAAAATAACATAAAGAGATTGTCGTGACCCCATTTGCAAAGGCGATATTAACTTGGTACGAGTCTTTCGGTCGAAAGCACTTACCTTGGCAACAAGATAAAACTATATATAAAGTTTGGTTGTCAGAAATAATGCTTCAACAGACTCAAGTCACCACTGTCATCCCCTATTTTAAGCGATTTTTAGAAAGATTTCCTGATGTGAATGCGTTAGCTAACGCCCATCAAGACGAAGTTTTACACCTTTGGACTGGTTTAGGCTATTACGCAAGAGCTCGAAACCTACACAAAGCGGCTCAATTGGTTGTAGAACAGCATAAAGGAGAGTTTCCACATGATATTGAACAACTCAATGCACTTCCAGGTATTGGGCGCTCAACAGCTGCTGCTATTCTCTCTTCGGTATTAAAACAGCCACATGCTATCTTAGATGGCAATGTAAAGCGAACCTTAGCAAGAGCATTTGCTATCGACGGTTGGCCCGGACAAAAGAGAGTAGAGAATCAACTCTGGCAAGTAGCAGAAGAACACACACCTAATACAGATGTTGATAAATATAACCAAGCAATGATGGATATGGGAGCATTAATTTGCACCAGAAGTAAACCTAAGTGTGAGTTATGCCCAGTGCACATTGTTTGCCAAGCAAAGAAACAAAATCGTCAATTAGAATTGCCTGGCAAAAAACCGAAGAAAATTAAACCTACTAAAGAAACTTGGTTTATTATCTTATATTACAACAATCAAGTTTGGTTAGAGCAGCGTCCTCAAACAGGAATTTGGGGTGGCTTGTATTGTTTTCCTGACCATACTGAGTCAAACTTACAATACTCGTTATATCAGCGTTCAATAGTAGAAAAAGATGTCCAACAACAAGAAACGCTGATCACTTTTCGACATACTTTTAGCCATTATCACTTAGATATAACCCCAGTGCTTATCAAATTAACCAAACAACCCAGTTTGATAATGGAAGGAACGAAAGGTCTCTGGTATAACTTATCCCAACCGGAAGAGGTTGGTCTCGCTGCTCCTGTTAAGCAGCTAATAGAAAACCTTTCTTTAGAATTTAATTTGTTGGAACCAACCAAGGAAACATTATGAGTCGTACCGTATTTTGTGAACATCTACAAAAAGAATCTGAAGGTTTAGATTTTCAACTTTATCCTGGTGATTTAGGTAAACGTATTTTTGACCATATTTCGAAGCAAGCATGGGCTCAATGGCAAAGTAAACAAACTATGCTGATCAATGAAAAGAAACTAAATATGATGGATCCTGAACATAGAAAGCTATTAGAAGAAGAAATGGTCAAATTTCTTTTTGAAGGTCAGGATATTGTTATTGAAGGTTATACCCCACCAAGTGAGTAACACTTAACTATTAACTTAAGATGGCTTCACGCCATCTTTTATTTTTTGTGCGCCCTATGAAAAAATATTTTTTTTTACTGCTATTAATAACTTTATCTGGTTGTAGCCGAGAGTTTATAGAAGAACATGTTTATGATATTAATTTTGAACCAACCAATCGATTTGCCAAGAACTTAGCAGAACTGCCAGGGCAATTTCAAAAAGATAACGATGCGTTAAATGCATTGATTGATAGCTTCTCTGGCAGTATAGAAAAAAAATGGGGAAGTAAAGAAATACGAATTGCAGGCAAAAGCAACTATATAAAATACATAGATAACTACTTGAGTCGCTCAGAAGTAAACTTTTCTGATGGCCTCATCACCGTCGAAACCGTCGCGCTAACCGACCCTAAAAAGCATCTAAAAAATGCCATAGTAACCACATTGCTTACCCCTGATGATCCTGCTCATGTCGACTTATTCTCTTCCTCTAGTGTAAAACTAGAAGGCCAACCTTTTTTATACAAACAAGTACTAGATAATGACAATCAACCGATCCAGTGGCAGTGGAGAGCGAATAAATTCGCTGACTATTTAATCGAAACACAACTCAAAAGCAAAAATGTCGACTTTAAAAAAGCTTATTACGTAACGATTCCAATGGTACAAGAACATTTTGAATTACGTAGTTATAAATACGCTGACATCGTCCAAAAAGCGTCAAAGAAATACGATATTCCAGAAGATCTGATCTACGCAATAATCAAAACAGAAAGCAGCTTCAATCCTTATGCGGTCAGTTGGGCAAATGCGTACGGACTGATGCAGGTGGTTCCAAAAACAGCGGGAGCGGACGTATTTAAGTTAGTAAAGAAACAACCTGGCATACCAACACCTGAGTATCTATTTGACCCCGAAAAAAATATAGATACAGGCACTGCTTATTTCTATATTTTAAAAAACCGTTATCTGAAAGATGTTAAAAATCCACTTTCTTTAGAGTACAGCATGATCTCTGCTTATAACGGTGGTACAGGAGGTGTATTGAATACTTTCGATAAAAATAGTCGTACAAGAGCGATGAGCCAACTTAACTCATTACAACCCAATCAAGTCTATTGGGCTCTAACTCAAAAACATGGCAATAGTGAGTCAAGACGATACTTAGAGAAGGTAACCGATTATAAAAAAGAATTTAGTAACACAAAAATATAGACCAACGTTCAGAATGATAGACACCTTAACTAATTTATTTTTGCTGTTGCTCACGTCTCATATTTAGCTTAGATAAATCGTATTTTTCAAAAAAACTGGTCAAATTGACATCAAACGATCACTATTTTACTGATTTTTAAAAAAACCAGTTGACGATGGACTCAAAAATCCGTTTAATAGCGCTCCGTTGCCCGGATAGCTCAGTCGGTAGAGCAGAGGATTGAAAATCCTCGTGTCGGTGGTTCGATTCCGCCTCCGGGCACCAAAATTTAATTGTTGGTGTCGATTTTGATTTCAACATAATTAGCAAAAATTAATGTGCCGACTTAGCTCAGTAGGTAGAGCAACTGACTTGTAATCAGTAGGTCACCAGTTCGATTCCGGTAGTCGGCACCATTTTTGCCTCGATAGCTCAGTCGGTAGAGCAGAGGATTGAAAATCCTCGTGTCGGTGGTTCGATTCCGCCTCGAGGCACCATATTATTGATAGTGAGTCTAATATCTGATTATCATAATTCCCCTTTAGTTCAGTTGGTAGAACGGCGGACTGTTAATCCGTATGTCGCAAGTTCAAGTCTTGCAAGGGGAGCCACATTGAAAGGCCATCTCATTAGAGATGGCCTTTTTTCTTTTCAATAGCCTACAAAACTCATCTTAGATCAATTCATCTATTGCTTAGATTACACAAGCTCCATCATTCTTAGTTCCAAAACTTCACCTATTTTATAAAAACACACATCCTTGCGTATTTTTATCTTTTTAAACTATTTCTTAAAAAGAATCATAGAGCCCATCAAATTACATATGCTTGGATAACACCACGGCCATTACGCCGACAACCACACCGGTAATTAAACAAGCAATAATAATCGCTAGTAATGTCATATTTACGCCCTTTTTAATACATCAATCGAAGAGGCGAATACTACTTAGGAGCATTGGTTGACATATAGCATTGTAACAACTTATTACAATTGAGAGATAGAAAACTCGTCATTCGAATGAACCTATCATTGAAATGAATACAGTACACATAACGTTTAGTTTTACAGAACGAGTATCACTTATTAATTATGTAACTTAACCCACTCCTAGGTTTATTTTTTAATCACTAAATTCTATACAGCTAAGCACTTATAAGCATACTTACATACTGAAACCTTCGGTTAAGTATAAAAAACAATCAAACGCAATATTTTTTACTATTATCTATTGACCTCAACCACGAAAAACCGTTTAATACGCTCCGTTGCCCGGATAGCTCAGTCGGTAGAGCAGAGGATTGAAAATCCTCGTGTCGGTGGTTCGATTCCGCCTCCGGGCACCATATTAAAAACTGGTGTTTTGTAGAACATTAGTTTAATAGAAAATTAGAGCCGACTTAGCTCAGTAGGTAGAGCAACTGACTTGTAATCAGTAGGTCACCAGTTCGATTCCGGTAGTCGGCACCATTTTCTAAATAAATAATTCCCTTTTAGTTCAGTTGGTAGAACGCCGGACTGTTAATCCGTATGTCGCTGGTTCGAGTCCAGCAAAGGGAGCCATATTAAAACATTATGCAATGGCTAGTAAACTTGCGATGCATAATGAACGGAGCCGACTTAGCTCAGTAGGTAGAGCAACTGACTTGTAATCAGTAGGTCACCAGTTCGATTCCGGTAGTCGGCACCATATAAAAATTTGTTCCCTTTTAGTTCAGTTGGTAGAACGCCGGACTGTTAATCCGTATGTCGCTGGTTCGAGTCCAGCAAAGGGAGCCATTTTCCAAAAGCCATGTCTTTAGACATGGCTTTTTTGGTTTTAGTCTCTCGCCCTGAAGTGTATTTATACATTGAAGACTTTAAACATACACAACGATATAATTCGAATAGTCATCCGGTATTTTATTTACTGTTAAATGAAATACAAAATTAGCCATTGTAAGGCCATCTGGATAGCAAATACTTGTCCCACCAATAAACCTAGAAAGAAATAATAAAAAAGCCACAGAGCGTCCTACAAGAAGCTAAATAGCATACAAACACAAAATCAATAAATTAGCTAAATGGGATCTATCAGCATAAAATTTTATCTTCTGAACAAACTAACTCGCTTTAAATACCAGAAAACAGGTTAAGTTCGTTAACGGAGTTCTGTAACATTCACATTACAATGGTGTTGATACAACTGTCGTTCGCAGAAAAACTAAAGCCATACTACTTAAGGCTTATATTAACAATCGATTAATAAGCCCTGTAAAAGGCATAGAGACAATTTATAGACTACAATAGACTGATAGCAACCACCTAGTTAAAGTCCTGCTAAACAACTTCTCAAGACGTTTACCTTAGAATATCTTGAATAGATCACCCTATCCGCTCATATAGTTAACACCGATAACTATTTTGGGAAAAATAGACTTGATTAAGTGAACGCTTAAGACAGACAATTGTTCGAACTTAATTTGCTCGTGCAGACCATATTTGGTTAGTATCTCATCGAACAGATATAAGTAATTCAGTTAATATGAAAAATAATTTGTAACCACATTTCAGGACGAAACATGAAACGAAAAAAAGCCTCG
>NZ_JAWMPW010000040.1:0-16146 GCF_033101115.1 Vibrio sp. TH_r3
CTTAATTTCTAGACAAAAATCAATCCTATCTAAAAATAAAATATGGTGGCTACGACGGGATTTGAACCTGTGACCCCATCATTATGAGTGATGTGCTCTAACCAGCTGAGCTACGTAGCCAAAATGCCATCAAACGCTGCGTCTAAGCTGCGATGAGAACGGAGCGCATTATGCTTATCTGCGAGAAACTCGTCAACCTATTTTTTTAATAAATCGTGTTAAAAAGATTGTTCGCGGTTTTTTTAAACAAAGATGATTGTATTTGGTTAAAAACTGACAAGTATTCTAGGTTTTGTGCGCTTAATTGTTTTTTCTCGGTAAGATAAATAAAACAAAAAACCACTTCAGTGAAGTGGTTTTTTTAACATGAAAAGCTGATTTTATACATTGAACCGGAAATGAACTACATCGCCATCTTTGACAATGTAGTCTTTGCCTTCTAAACGCCATTTACCGGCTTCTTTTGCGCCACTTTCGCCTTTAAATTGAATGAAATCTTCGTAGCCAATTACTTCTGCGCGAATGAACCCTTTTTCAAAGTCGGTATGTATCTTACCAGCAGATTGTGGTGCGGTAGCGCCGACAGGAATGGTCCACGCACGTACTTCTTTGACTCCAGCGGTAAAATAGGTCTGGAGAGTTAATAGTTCGTATCCAGAACGGATTACTCGATTTAGTCCTGGTTCTTCTATTCCCATATCTTCTAAGAATTCAGCTCGATCTTCGTCATCTAATTCAGATAGTTCTGATTCTATAGCTGCACACACTGGTACTACCACGTTATTTTCTTTTTCTGCGTATTCACGTACTTGATCTAAATATGGATTGTCTTCAAAACCGTCTTCACTGACATTTGCGATGTACATTGTTGGCTTTAACGTTAAGAAGTTAAGGTAATCGACAGCCTTCAATTCTTCTTTTGTTAATGAAACGGTTCGAGCCATTCCACCTTCTGTTAATACCGGAAGAAGCTTTTCTAGTACTGTGATTTCAAACTTAGCATCTTTATCTCCACCTTTCGCTCGCTTGGCTTGACGTTGAAGTGCTCTTTCACAGCTGTCTAGATCAGCAAGGGCAAGTTCTAAATTGATTATTTCAATGTCATCTAGTGGTGATATTTTTCCTGCTACGTGTACGATGTTTTCGTTTTCAAAACAGCGAACTACATGACCAATTGCATCGGTTTCACGTATGTTTGCTAGAAACTTGTTTCCTAGCCCTTCGCCTTTTGACGCTCCTGCTACGAGGCCAGCAATATCAACAAATTCCATTGTGGTTGGAAGTATCTTCTGCGGGTTAACGATCTCTGCTAAGGCGTCTAAGCGTAGATCTGGAACTGGAACGATGCCAGTATTTGGCTCGATAGTACAAAATGGAAAGTTTGCTGCTTCAATACCCGCTTTGGTTAGCGCGTTAAACAGAGTTGACTTACCTACATTAGGTAGACCAACGATGCCACATTTAAAACCCATGATATAAACCTTATTCTGCTTTGAACGTATGTAAGCGATTTTGTGCTTTGGCTATGCCATCTTTAAGTAATATATCTAAGCTTCTCACAGATTCATCTACGACAGCGTCAATACATTCTTGTTCTTTTGATGGGGCTTTACCTAATACATAACCAGATACTCTATCTTTATGCCCCGGATGGCCAATACCAACCCGTAAGCGGTAAAATTCTTTATTGTTACCCAGTTTACTTATCGTGTCACGTAAGCCGTTATGACCGCCATGACCACCACCTTTTTTAAATTTACCCACACCCGGAGGAAGATCCAACTCATCATGAGCAACCATAATTGCTTCGGCTTCAATTTGGTAATATTTTGCCATTGCTGCTACCGCTTTACCCGATAAATTCATGAAAGTAGTCGGTATTAGGAGCCTTAAATCTTCGCCATTAACCATAATTCGGCCAGTATAACCAAAGAATTTAGGTTCATTTTTCAGCGTAATGTTGTGAACTCGCGCTAACTCTTCAACAACCCATGCACCGGCATTGTGTCGGGTTTTTGCATACTCAGGGCCCGGATTTGCTAGACCTACGAGGAGTTTAATTTGTTGACTCACGATTAGCTCTCTCTCGGATTTTTAAAAAGCGCGGTATAGTAGCATAGAAATACGTGGTCATGCGAGATGTACACCGTGCTCTAGATGAAACAAAAAAACACCTCGCTAAGAGGTGTTTTTATAAACAGTAACGATTATCATAACTAATGAGTGACTATGGTGGAATTTTAGTTAAGTGTCTCTGTTTTTAGCTAATTAACTTGAGCTATGCTCAAGTTAATTAAACATAGCTGAAATAGACTCTTCGTTACTTATGCGACGAATAGCTTCAGCAAGCATACTTGATAAAGTTAATTGAGTTACTTTACCTGTGGCTGCCATTTCTTTTGAAAGTGTAATTGAATCAGTGATAATAACTTGATCTAGTACAGAGTTCTTGATGTTTTTCGCGGCGCTGCCAGAAAATACTGCATGGGTGGCGTAAGCAAATACACGTTTAGCTCCACGTTCTTTAAGTGCTTCCGCAGCTTTACAAAGTGTGCCACCAGTATCAATCATGTCGTCGACAATTACACAATCTCTGCCTTCAACTTCACCAATAAGGTTCATCACTTCAGATACGTTAGCACGAGGACGACGTTTGTCGACAATGGCTATGTCGATATTACCCAGTGCTTTAGCGGTTGCGCGAGCTCGAACAACACCACCTAAATCTGGAGAAACAACAACTGGATCTTCTAAGCCACGGTTGGCCATATCTTCCAATAGCACAGGAGTACCAAAAATGTTGTCTACTGGAACATCGAAGAAACCTTGGATTTGTTCTGCGTGTAAGTCGATAGTTAATACGCGGTCAACGCCAACATTGGATAGAAAATCCGCCACTACTTTTGCTGTGATAGGCACACGAGCAGAGCGAACGCGACGATCTTGACGAGCATAACCGAAGTAAGGGATTACAGCGGTAATACGGCCAGCAGAAGCACGGCGCATCGCATCAATCATTACTACTAATTCCATTAAGTTGTCATTAGTAGGAGCACAAGTTGATTGGATGATGAATACATCACTACCACGAACATTTTCGTTTATTTGAACCGCGATTTCTCCATCAGAGAAACGGTCAACAGTAGCGTCACCAAGTGAAATATAGAGACGATCAGCAATACGTTGGGCTAGTTCAGGTGTAGCGTTACCAGCAAATAGCTTCATATCAGGCACAGTGGGAACCTCGGGGTTGCGTCCAGTTTTAAATTAGGTTGGGTGGTGGCTAGTTATTTATCATCTAGTGATTGGTAACTGGCTAACGTCTCGTGCAGCGGGGAGATATTTTTCCCTTGAGCAATAAAGCTTGAGACAGTGTCAGGAAGTTTAGCACGAATTTCCTCTGCTTCGAATTTGTTATCAAATTCTGCAAACAGACATGAACCTGTGCCAGTCAATCTTGACGGCGCATATTGTAGCAGCCATGAAAGTTGCTTATCAACCTCTGGATAAAGTAATCGTACGATTTTTTCGCAATCGTTTTCCTGTGATCCAGTTAACAGCTCAGATATAGCTCGTTTTGGCGTGTTTCTAGGTAAGTTTGGATGAGAGAAAATTTTTGCGGTAGAAATGCTTACATCTGGTTTTACCACCAGATACCAGCTTTCTTTTGGCGATACTTTTTGCAATTGTTCGCCAATACCTTGTGCAAATGCCGAAAAACCATGCACAAAAACAGGTACATCAGCTCCTAGATGTAATCCAATGTCCGCTAATTGTTGTAAGGATAACTTCGATTGCCAAAGATAATTGAGTGCTACTAAAACTGTTGCTGCATTTGAAGAACCACCGCCGATTCCTCCGCCCATTGGTAATTTTTTACTTAAACTAATATTGGCACCGCATTCTGGTGGTACTGTCTGCTTTAATGCTTGGGCTGCTTTCCAAATTAAGTTGTCTTCTAATGCGACTCCTGCTAGGTCGGGGGTGAGATAAACTTCACCGCTTGAATTTGCTTCAATGGTAATGGTGTCGCCATAGTCAAGAAATTGAAACAGGGTCTGTAATTCATGGTAGCCGTCATTTCGTTGCGCGGTGATATATAAAAATAAATTCAATTTAGCTGGCGATGGCCAGGTTGTTGATTGGGTGAGCATGTTCAAAATTTCCACTTGGATACGACAATTTTAATTTTAGTATCGGTTGAATTTAACGTCATTTGATAAGGTAGAGGTAGCTGATTATGATCTTGATAGCGATCATAATTTAATGTCCAGTTATTGTTACCGTTTATTTTTTGTAAACTTTGTAGGGTATTTGTTTGATTAAACGTATAAGAGTCGGCTTGAACAGGTAGCCCCTTTATCCAATTTTGCATTTGTGTTACTGGAAAAATCAACCCAGTGAGGTTGGCCAAAAGAATATTAGCATCTTTATTTTCAAACATTTCATTATCGCTAGTGAGCACTTTTGCGCCTTCAGGACTTATCGTTAGCGTTAAAACGGTTGATCCAAGGAAGTTGATTAAGCGTAGTTCACTTTTATTTGTGGTATGTGACCAATGAAAATTAAGGCTAATGCTCTCATCCGGACCGCGATAGCCTATTTTCCCAGTAGCTTGAAATGATTGGATATTCATTAGCTTTTGGCGGTGTTGCTCCCATTCTACGTTGGTTGCAGACTCTTCAGGAAGCGTGCTACAAGCGGAAAGAAAGAACACCACACATACAAATAAAATATATTGATTTAATTTTTTCATAGTGATGGTTTATTACGTAACTTTAGTAAGACTTTAGGGGTAACTATATCATCTAAATCACGAACTCATTAAAACATCACTCCGTCGCTCTTTCAATCGTCAGGCCCATCAAGTAAAATTCGTGCCTCAAATGTATTTTAATGTTGGATCTTTTATTTCATGTCCTTGCTTGCTATTGGTATCAATCACCATACAGCGTCGGTTGAGTTGCGAGAAAAGGTTGCTTTTTCCCCTGATAAATTAACAGAGGCGCATAAGCAACTGGAAGCTGACTCAAATATAAAAAGTGGTGTTATTTTGTCCACTTGTAATCGAACTGAGATCTATTTCGATGTGAAATCAAATGCGAAAAGCAAGGTTATTGACTGGTTGACACATTTTCATCAGATTCAACCCGATGAACTTAAGTCCAGTTTATATGTGTATGAAGAACAAGCAGCAATTAAACATTTGATGCGAGTTTCTTGTGGTTTGGATTCGTTAGTATTAGGTGAACCGCAAATACTAGGTCAAGTTAAGCAGGCTTACTCTAGTGCGAGAAGCTTAAAATCTGTAGATGGAACCATGGAAAAGCTTTTTCAAAAAACCTTTTCTGTAGCGAAAAGAGTAAGGACAGAAACTGAGATAGGTGGAAGTGCCGTATCTGTCGCTTACGCAGCTTGTACACTTGCAAAACATATTTTTGAGTCATTAGCTAATTCGACGGTTTTATTAGTAGGGGCAGGGGAAACCATTGAATTGGTGGCGAAACATCTTACCGACAATGGTTGTGATAATATTATCGTTGCCAATAGAACGCGAGAACGTGCATTGGGTCTTGCTGAAAAATTTAATGCTGATGTTATTAGCCTTGAAGAAATCCCTGATAATTTGCATCGAGCAGATATTGTTATTAGTTCTACCGCTAGCCCTCTACCTATTATCGGTAAAGGAATGGTTGAATCAGCGTTAAAACAACGTAAACGTCAACCTATCCTTATTGTTGATATTGCCGTTCCTAGAGATGTGGAACAGCAAGTAGGGGACTTGAATGATATTTATCTCTATACTGTTGATGATTTACAATCAATCGTTAAGCAAAATATGGAACAACGCAAAGTTGAAGCCATTCAAGCAGAAGCGATAGTATCTGAAGAAAGCGCGGCCTTTATGACTTGGCTGCGTTCTCTTCAAGCCGTTGATAGTATAAGAGAGTTTAGAACGTCAGCGAATGCCGTTAGAGAAGAATTGATTGCTAAAAGCTTACAGTCATTGGCATCTGGCTGTGAACCAGAGCAGGTACTACTTGAACTGAGTAATAAATTAACCAATAAATTGATCCATGCTCCTACTCGTGCTCTTCAATTGGCCGCGGAGCAAGGTGACCCAGATAAACTTTCTGTTATTAGGCAGAGTATAGGTTTAGACGACCTACAACAAAATTAAAGAAGATTATGAAATCATCCATCCTGACTAAGCTTGAAACTCTCGTAGAGCGTTACGAAGAAGTTCAGCATTTACTTGGTGATCCTGATGTATTAGGTGACCAAAATAAATTCCGCGCACTTTCTAAAGAATATTCACAATTAGAAGAGGTGACTAAGTGTTTCCAAGCCTATCAACAGGCTCAAGAGGATCTTTCTGCTGCGCAAGAAATGGCTAAAGAAGATGATGCCGAAATGCGAGAGATGGCTCAAGAAGAGATCAATGAAGCAAAAGCGGCAATAGAGCGGCTATCTGAAGAGCTACAGATTTTGCTTATTCCTAAAGATCCAAATGATGAACGCAATTGCTTCTTAGAAATTCGAGCAGGGGCAGGGGGCGATGAAGCAGGCATTTTTGCCGGTGATTTATTTCGCATGTACAGTCGTTTTGCTGAGAAAAAAGGTTGGCGCATTGAAGTCATAAGCTCAAATGAGTCGGAACAAGGTGGCTATAAAGAAATGATAGCTAAAGTAAATGGTGAAGGTGCTTTTGGTATTCTAAAATTTGAATCTGGTGGTCACCGTGTTCAACGTGTGCCTGCTACCGAGTCGCAAGGTCGAGTTCATACCTCTGCATGTACTTTAGCGGTAATGGCGGAAATTCCGGAGGCTGATCTGCCTGAAATCAAAAGTTCTGATTTGAAAATTGACACATTTCGTTCATCAGGCGCTGGTGGTCAGCATGTTAATACCACCGATTCTGCTATTCGTATTACTCACTTACCAACCGGTACGGTAGTTGAGTGTCAGGATGAACGTTCGCAACATAAAAATAAGGCCAAAGCAATGTCGGTACTTGCGGCTAGAATTATTCAAGCCGAGCAAGCAAGACGTGCGGAAGAAGTGTCCGATACTCGTCGTAATCTACTAGGCTCAGGCGATAGAAGTGACCGTATTCGTACTTATAACTATCCTCAGGGTCGTGTATCTGATCACCGTATTAATTTAACGTTGTACCGCTTGTCTGAAATTATGGAAGGTGACTTACAGAGTTTGGTTGATCCAGTTATTCAAGAGTATCAAGCGGACCAACTTGCTGCACTAGCAGAACATAATTAATAAAAGCTACAGCAGACTATGGATACAAATCTCTCTATTGAAACAACCTTAAAAACGGCAATCACTGCGTTAATTGAAAGCGGTAGTGATTCGCCTTCTTTAGATGCGTCAGTATTACTTTGCCATGTATTAGGACAGTCTCGTAGTTATCTTTTAACGTGGCCAGAAAAAATCTTATCTGAGGAGCAATATTTACATTTTATTGATCTTCTTCAACGTCGATTAACTGGTGAACCTATCGCCTATATTACCGGTGAGAGAGAGTTTTGGTCGTTGCCTCTAGCGGTTTCGCCATCGACGTTGATACCTCGGCCTGATACAGAACGTTTGGTTGAAATAACTTTAACCAAACTTCCACGGTCTGCGGCATTTATTTTGGATCTAGGTACCGGTACAGGCGCTATTGCGCTAGCCCTTGCGTCTGAATGCCCCCAGCACCAGATAGTGGGGATCGATATTCAAATGGCCGCGATAGGTCTAGCGCAAAAGAATGCCGAAAATTTGAAAATAGACAATACTCAGTTCTTATGCGGTAGTTGGTTTGAGCCGCTAGGACGAAACGAACAAGAGCAAAAGGCTTGTGTTCATAATGAGCGTATTCATCACAGATGTAGTTTAGATAATGACAGTCGAATTAAATTTGCCGCCATTGTATCTAATCCGCCATACATCGAACAAAATGATCCGCATCTAACCGAAGGGGATGTAAGGTTCGAACCAAGCACTGCTTTAGTTGCTCAAGATAATGGCCTGTCTGATATCCGAATTATTGCGACACAAGCGATAAATTACCTAGAAAACGATGGGTGGTTGTTATTTGAACATGGTTGTGAACAAGGTAAGTTAGTTCGAGATATCATGTTGGGATTAGGTTATACCCAAGTATCGACCGAACAAGATTACGCAGGTAATGATAGAGTAACTCTAGGTCAGTACTCATTCAATTCATGATAAAAGAGAATTCATAGTGTATTTAGCCATAAAAAACATTCATTTACTGTCAATTGCCATCAGCGCACTTTTACTATCAATTCGTTATGTCTTGCTGATGTCTAATTCGCCAATAATTGAGAAGAAAGTATTAAAAGTTTTACCGCACATAGTTGATACCGTTTTACTGTTAAGTGGTATTGGGCTCATTATTAGTTTGGGTTTTATACCATTTACGCCGGGTAATGAATGGTTTACAGAAAAAGTAACCTGTATTTTGGCGTATTTTGCGTTAGGTTTTTTTGCATTGCGTGTTGCTAACCATCGTTTAGTGCGTACTTTTGCATTTTTCGGCGCTCTGGGTTGGTTGTTGATGGCTGGCAATATTGCTATGACTAAAATACCAGCATTAATGGGGTAAACGATGTTTGATTTGTTTGATGAAGATTTAGATGAAATGACCTTGGTTGAGGGAGCGTTGGCATTAAACCATGCGATCAACTCTGATATAGATATCAACTGGGTAAAGAGTGAATTAGACAGTCTATTTACGCAAATAGAGGACGCATTGTCTTTGTTTGTCAGTAAGCAGAAAGAAATTAATGAGCAAGAAAGATTTGCTGCATTTGTACAGTACTTTTATGCAGATTTAGGCTTTTGTGGCGACAAGGATGCGTATTTTTCATCAGAAAATGTATTTATTGATAAAGTATTGAAGCGACGAAAAGGCATCCCTGTTAGTTTGGGGGCTTTGTTTATCTATTTTGCTAATAAATTAGGCTTCCCAGTAAAAGGCGTCACCTTTCCTACGCAGCTGTTAGTTAAGCTCGAATGGCAAGATCAACAACCTTTATATATTAATCCGTATAATGGCGAATATGTGAGTAAGAGAGTCTTAGCTGCGTGGCTAATTGGGCATCAAGGGCCGCTTGCTAAGCTAAAACCAGAACATCTTCAGGCTGCGGATCATCCTACTATTATTGGTCGATGGTTAGCGGTAATTAAAAGCGCCCTTTTACGAGAAGAACGGTATACTTTAGCGCTCAAGTGTACGAATCTTGCGCTGACCTTTGTGCCTGATGATCCATATGAAATTAGAGATAGAGGGTTCATTTATCAGCAATTAGATTGCCATCAGATCGCCAAAATTGATTATCAATTTTTTATTGAACAATGCCCAGAGGATCCAGCGGCTGACCTTTTAAAAAGCCAGTTAACAGCGTTAGAACAAAATCCAGTGACAATACATTAAGCTGAATGACTTGAACGTTCAGCTTAAGTTATAAAAATGCAGCAGTTATCGTTATTAACTGTGGCCATTGACCCAAAATAGAGAGATAAAAAATGGAACAAAAAATTGTCCACGTTGGCGATATTCCGGTAGCAAACGATAAACCCTTTACTTTATTTGCAGGAATGAACGTTCTTGAGTCACGCGACCTGGCGATGCAAATATGTGAGTATTATGTCAATGTAACTGAGAAGTTAGGTATCCCTTACGTGTTTAAAGCGTCTTTTGACAAGGCTAATCGAAGTTCTGTTCACTCTTATCGCGGTCCTGGCCTTGATGAAGGATTAAAAATATTCGAAGAAATAAAACAAACCTTCGGTGTAAAAATCATTACAGATATTCATACAGAAGCACAAGCTCAAGTTGTAGCCGATGTAGTGGATGTTATCCAGTTACCTGCTTTTTTAGCCCGTCAAACTGATCTTGTAGAAGCAATGGCTAAAACTGGTTCTGTTATTAATGTTAAAAAACCACAGTTTATGAGCCCTGATCAAGTGGGTAATATTGTTGATAAATTTGCAGAATGTGGTAACGAAAAAATTATTCTTTGTGAACGCGGATCTTGCATGGGGTACGATAATCTAGTGGTTGATATGCTTGGTTTTGGTGTTATGAAGAAAGTATCAAATGGTCAACCGATTATCTTTGATGTTACTCATTCTCTTCAAATGCGAGATCCATCTGGTGCGGCATCTGGTGGGCGCAGAGAGCAAACAGTTGAACTTGCAAAAGCAGGTTTAGCCACGGGGATTGCTGGCTTGTTTATCGAAGCACATCCAAATCCTGATCAAGCGAAATGCGATGGTCCTTCAGCATTACCTTTAGATAAGCTAGAGCCTTTCTTGGCGCAAATGAAATCGCTTGATGACTTAATTAAGAGTTTCGACCATATCGATATCAAATAAAGTCTATTTTTATGAAAGCCGTCGGTTGATGTGAAGTCGACGGCTTTTTGCTATCTTTTTACCGTCATATCGCTTAAATAATTACATTGCTTTTTTCGGTTAACATCGCCCATGAAAATACCTTATTGACCTTGTTTCGAAAAAGCAATCGATTACATGTGATGATGTTGTGTTTTATCGGTAATAAATCATTTTAATAGCAATGAATCTATACTATAAAGGTTTAGTATATTTAATAATTTTGCAATTGTAATATACGGTCTCTTTGACATTTTGCTTATTTTTCCCTTTTGTAAAGAGCTGATCCGGAGACCTTTAGGCAGTGAATCACCACAAATAAAATTAAAGGTAAAGAAGATGAAGGAACGCATAATTCTTAAAACTGCGCTTAGTGCAGCTATCCTAGCAACATTGGCTGGTTGTGCTACAGGACCAGCGTGGGAGCAAGACCAAACTTATAAATTAACTGTTTTACATACGAATGATCACCATGGCCGTTTTTGGTCAAATAAATATGGTGAGTATGGTATGGCAGCTCGTAAAACTCTAATTGATGAATTACGCGCTGAAGTTGCCGCTGAGGGGGGAAGTGTGTTGCTTCTTTCTGGTGGTGATATTAACACAGGTGTACCTGAATCAGATCTCCAAAATGCTGAACCAGATTTTAAAGGCATGAATAAACTTGGGTATGATGCAATGGCACTAGGTAACCATGAATTCGATAACCCTCTTTCAGTGTTAGAGCAACAAATTGAGTGGGGTGGTTTCCCAATGTTGTCGGCTAACATTTATGATAAAGCAACTGGTGAGCGAAAGTATCAAGCTTATCAAATGTTTGAAAAGCAAGGAATTAAGATTGCTGTTATCGGTCTAACGACTGAAGATACAATGAAAATAGGTAATCCTGAGTACATTGCTGGATTGGACTTTAGAGATCCAAAAGAAGAAGCAAAAAATCTGATCGCTGAATTAGAACAAAGCGAAAAACCAGATCTTATCTTTGCAGTAACGCATATGGGACATTATGAAAATGGTAACCGTGGCGTTAATGCCCCGGGTGATGTAGCTCTGGCACGTTATTTGGATGAAGGTTCATTAGATATCATTGTTGGAGGACACTCACAAGAGCCTGTTTGTATGGAAGGGCCTAATGTGATGAACAAGTCTTTCAAACCGGGAGCTGAGTGTAAGCCTGATAACCAAAATGGTACGTGGATTGTTCAAGCTCATGAATGGGGTAAATATGTAGGACGTGCTGATTTTGAATTCACCAACGGTGAATTGGAAATGGTGAGTTATAACCTAATCCCAGTCAACCTTAAGAAAAAAATTAAAGTTGATGGAAAGAGCCAGCGTGTATTCATTCAAGATGAAATTGCTCAAGATGCAGAAATGACAGCCTTCTTACAACCGTTCCAAGATAAAGGCAAAGATCAGCTTAATAAGAAAGTAGCTGAAACTAATGGTAACCTGGTAGGTGAACGTAATGTGGTTCGTTTCCAACAAACTAACCTAGGACGTTTAATTGCTACCGCTCATATGGAACGTGCTCAAGCTGACTTTGGTGTTATGAACTCAGGTGGTGTACGTGCGTCAATGGAAGCGGGTGATATCACTTATAAAGATGTATTAACGGTTCAACCGTTTGCAAATACAGTAACTTATAATGATATGAAAGGCAGTGATGTTCTAGATTATTTAAATGTTGTTGCAACTAAACCAGTTGATTCAGGTGCTTATGCTCAGTTTGCTGGTATTTCGATGACAGTAGCTGGTGATAAAGTAAGTGATGTTAAAATTGGTGGTATGCCTCTTGATATGAATAAGACTTATCGTTTCACTGTGCCAAGTTTTAATGCTGCAGGTGGTGACGGTTATCCTAAATTGACAGGAAATGCTGGTTATGTGAATACTGGTTTCGTTGATGCAGAAGTACTTAAAGCTTATCTTGAAGAAAATAGCCCGATTGATGTAAATACGTTTGAACCAAATGGTGAAATGGTTTACAAGTAACCGTCGCTTGACCTTAATATTGCTTTAAAGACGATATTGCTTTAAGGACAGTCCCGCTTTATTGAGGACAGACTAAGATAAAGGCGATGCTATTAGATGCATCGCCTTTTTACGTTGACTAGTTTAGAGTGAGAACATGACACCAGCAATTGACCTTCTCAAAAAAAATAAAGTACGCCATATTATTCACCAATATAAACATGATCCCAAACATGAAAGTTATGGCTTAGAAGCGGCTGAAGTTTTGGGGTTAGATCCAAAAAAGGTATTTAAAACCTTAATGTTTTGTATTAACGGTGAGCCTAAAAACCTGGCAGTGGCGATTATTCCGGTTGAAAATAAACTGAATTTAAAACAAGCCGCTCGAGCTGCCAAGGCAAAGAAAGCGGAAATGGCTAACCCGGTTATCGCACAAAAATCTTCTGGTTATATTGTGGGAGGGATAAGTCCATTAGCACAGAGAAAAAGAGTACCGATTTTTTTAGACAGTAGTGCAAATGAATTAGATTGTATTTATGTTTCCGCTGGCAAACGAGGATTGGATATAGAGCTTGATCCAAGTGATTTATTGATGTTGACCAATGGTGAGTTTGCTAGTTTAACTAGCTAATATAGAGTTAGATTATGCACCTAACTAACATTGCTTGTATTAATATCAGTTAGGTGATTTATAGATGCATTACTTTTTTAACGAAAGTGTACCGGATATCGTTTTTTTGTTAGGTCTATTTTCTGATTGTGGCGAAAGTTTACGTTTTGTTGGTGAATGGCGAAATTCGTCAGCGTTATTTCCTGAATAAATCCTAGTCTTTTGATTTCTTCTAGCGCGTGATGGTTGGTTTTCTTCTCTACTATCAAACAACTTAGCATCAGTCGCTTTTCTAATGCGTTTTCCTTGTGCATTAACTCTAGATGCTTCTTCTGTATTACTTGAATGGCCACTCATTTTTAGAATCTCAGTTACTTCTGAGTCTGTCAGGTAGCGCCATTTCCCGTTTGGGATACCATCTAAGCTGATGTTCATAATTCGAACTCGACGTAGTTTAAATACTTCATATCCCAATGCTTCACACATCCGACGAATTTGACGATTTAACCCTTGAGTTAGCACAATTCGAAATGAATACTTAGTTTCTTCGGTGACTTTACAAGGAAGAGTTACTGTATCTAGAATCTCGACACCTGAAGCCATCTTATTAATAAATTGTTTGGTAATGGGTTTATTAACTCGGACCACGTATTCTTTTTCATGATTATTCCCTGCACGAAGGATTTTATTGACTATATCGCCATCGTTAGTCAGAAAAATAAGGCCATCAGAAGGCTTATCTAAACGACCAATAGGGAAAATGCGCTGTTTAAGACCAATAAAATCTACGATATTTCCAGGGATATCTCTTTCGGTAGTACATGTAATACCTGTTGGTTTATTTAAGGCGATATAGATTGGTTTCTGTTTTTGATTGAGAGGCTTATCATCCACAAGTACGACATCGTTTGATAATACCTTTGTACCCATTTCTGGAATCACGCCATTAATTGTTACTCGTCCGCTGTCGATTAATTTATCTGCTTCACGACGCGAGCAAAATCCAGTTTCACTAATAAACTTATTTAAGCGCTTGCCTTGTGTGGGTTGAGATTCGGTTTTTTGTGGTGTAATTTTGGGCATGTTTTTCTCTGTTTCACAACGATGAAAAAAGCAACGATAAAAATCGTTGCTAAGGGAGCGAGTATTTTAGCATCAATTCGAGTTTAGCCTAATCGTTTTTGATGTCTTTCTCGGTTTTCTAGTTTTTTGTCGGCGCTTTTCTTTAACATAACATAAACCGCTCCGGTTCCGCCATGAAATTGCTGAGCACTATGAACAGCTAAAACATCAGACATTTGAGTAAGCCAATTGGCAGTATAACTTTTGACAAGAGCTGGAGGGGTTGAGCGTTCTCCCTTTCCATGAATAATAATAACTGTTCTTATATCCATTCTTAGGCATTGACGTAGAAATTTGACAATTTCGTCGCGGGCTTGAGTCAGCGTTTTTTTATGTAGGTCTAACTTCGCTTGAATTGGATATTTACCAAGTCGAAGTTTTTTGTAGACTCCGTCTTGGACACCACTGCGTTTGAACTCGATAACATCGTTCGGTTTTATCATGGGCGCGTTGTCTAATGACAAATAACTAGAATCGTCAATGGCTAAATTCATCGCAGCCTCTCGACGTGCTAAGTGAGCCTCTGACACGTGATGTTGTTTTTTTAGTTCTGCGGTATCTTGAGTTAAAGGAGTTATATCTCCCATCATCTTTTGAAAAAGATTTAATTCATCATCTTGAGACATGGTGGTATCTCGTGTGGTTTATTGTATTGAGAAAGAGTATACCAGTTGTAATGTAGAGGCCATTATTTATTGAGATTCTCGCTAAGGTAGTCGATCAAGAAAACCGGAGTATATATGGCAAATACTCCGGTGCAAGACTTGAAATTGCTAATAAATTTTAGTGAGGAGATTTATCGTTTACTACTTTGTAAATAAAGAAACCACCGAAAAAGAGCATGATGGCAAGTGCGGCAAAGATGACTATCATTGAAGATAGTCCGATTGCATTTCCAAAAAGTAGGTCAAGCCAGAAATCCATGTTCTTTCCCAAACAAAATAATAGTGACAAGTCGAAGTTAGTTGCATAAAGGAAATGAGTCCCTGATCTGGATCAATTGTATTAGTTAAGTTAGAGAGTGGATCTAATTGTTGTGTTTTTACTCACATTTTAATAAAGGTTGGTGGTAAATTAAGCAGTTGAGCTAAGAGTTGAAAAAAGGTTAAGAAATGGCTTGCGTCTATAATTTTAGTAGGTATTATACGCTTCGTTCTCAGTTAAACATAGCTCGAACAAATTTTCGGTGAATAGCGCAGCTTGGTAGCGCATCTGGTTTGGGACCAGAGGGTCGGGGGTTCGAATCCCTCTTCACCGACCATACAAAGTAACGGGAAGCCTAGTAAAATAGGCTTCCCGTTTTTTTATGCAAAAAAATTAGGAGTAAGTGATAAGTTTAAGGACAGACCGCCTACTCTTACTTTATGCACGGTTCTCGGACAGACCTTTGGCCAATTTACCGATTTAAAGCAATAGTTTGTTGCGGTGTTGTTATTGGATGGTTTGTTTTTATATTTTATTGTCGAGATAGTGTTAATTTAAAATGTTTTGGGTGTTTTTTTATAAGGCAGGTGTCAAGAAGTGGCTTGTAAATACAAGTTTTTGAAAATAATAAGATTACAATCGAAAGCTAACTATCTAATCGAAATAATCGTATTCTCGTTTTTCTCATGTGGCGTTTCGCTGTTTCAATATTGCATTGACAGCCAATCGCTGTAGCCTGGTAACGTTCCAATTCAGTACTGGCTTTGTTCCATGTTGTGGGAGTGATATTTAGCCGTTGTAAAACTGATGGCAGAGATGGATTCGTATTCGCTTTGTTATCTCTACAATGTTTAGCGGTCCAGTCAACAAGCTCAATATAATCCAGTAGTTTTAGTGGTATTCCATCGGATAGATTAGCTATTTTGTCGCTAATAAACGGAAACAAGAACGGTGCTGTGTCTTTGTTCTGTTTTAAAGCAAGTAATCGAGCTTTTATAGATGTGTACTTGGAGGTTTCAATAGTCGGAGCAATGCCTGCTCTTATCGGGTTCAAATCAACGTAAACCATAGCAGCAGTTAAAGCTTGTTGGTCA
>NZ_JAWMPW010000041.1:0-14989 GCF_033101115.1 Vibrio sp. TH_r3
CGACCAACAAGCTTTAACTGCTGCTATGGTTTACGTTGATTTGAACCCGATAAGAGCTGGCATTGCTCCGACTATTGAAACCTCCAAGTACACATCTATAAAAGCTCGATTACTTGCTTTAAAACAGAACAAAGACACAGCACCGTTCTTGTTTCCGTTTATTAGCGACAAAATAGCGAAACTATCCGATGGAATACCACTAAAACTACTGGATTATATTGAGCTTGTTGACTGGACTGCTAAACATTGTAGAGCTAACAAAGCGAATACGAATCCATCTCTGCCATCAGTTTTACAACGGCTAAATATCACTCCCACAACATGGAACAAAGCCAGTACTGAATTAGAACGTTACCAGGCTACAGCGATTGGCTGTCAATGCAATATTGAAACAGCGAAACGCCACATGAGAAAAACGAGAATACGATTATTTCGATTAGATAGTTAGCTTTCGATTGTAATTTTATTATTTTCAAAAACTTGTATTTACAAGCTACTTCTTGACACCTGCCTTATAAAAAAACACCCAAAACATTTTAAATTAGAGTTGTTGTTTACGGCTAGATCAACAATACATCACATCAAAAGACAAATACGGTATTTCTCTGTATTTTTGTTACGCTATACTAGGCTAACTAGGTCAGTTGTCCAGGTCTGTCCTCTGACTTCAGGTCTGTCCTTTAAATCTTTAAATCTTCTTGACCAAGATCCACAGGTCTGTCCCGTTAAATGGTCCCATTAAATGATCCATTTAACTCAACCGGACAAAATCAACTGTAGCAGCGACGAAAGCGTGATCACTCGCTTGTCTATCTCGTTCAAATATTGGGTTAATTAAATGTTGGTTTAATACTTTATAGTCCACCACTTCTGCCAAAAAATATTGAGAATCAACCTGAAACTCTTGAGACAATAAAACATAATCTAACGCATTGCCTTTTCCAAAATGGTAATGTGTGGGTTCTCGTTCAATAGCGTTGTTATTCTTGGTAAAAATATGCCAACTATCTTGCAATCGCAGAGCTTTATCCGTTTGCTCTAGTTCCAGCGTAAGCAACCCGGTAATGTCACTAGTTAAAGGTTGGTTCATGTCTCCCATCAATACCGTCGGAATGGGATACTTTTGATACTTTTGCTCCATAAAAACTCGTAACATCGCCGCCTCCCACCCTCGTTGTTGACTCGACAGCCATTTACCTATCAGAGAATGATCATTTTCTAGATCATTAGCTTCTGTTGCTCTCTGCGATTTCAGATGACAAACATAAACGGCTATTTCTCCAATTTCAGGAATATTAACCGTGGCATAAATAGGCTTTCGACTGAACTCAGGTAAAGAGGTTTGATAGTTTTTTTCAATATGTTCAGGTGGTACAACGGCTTCTGTGTGAGTAATAGGATATTTCGACGCCAATGCAACAACAGGTTGTGTGAAGATATACTCTTGTTCTACGTGAGGACAGTCAACCACCTTAAAATAAGGAAACCCTATTTCCTCGAATAACATTTTCGCCGCATCAATACTGAACACTTCTTGCAAAGCAACAATATCTGCATCTAGCCTTTGTACTTGTAACTGAGTCCAACGGCACTTCTCCCGCCACGCATCGCTCTCATAAATATTTAAGAAATCATAAAAAGCACCTGGTGGTTGAATAAAATTAAAAAGATTAGCCGTTGCAAACGTGACTTTTTTATTAGCGGTCAAGAATTTTACCTTATTAAAATTAGCTATATACCCAAAATCATTGCAGTTGCATTGAGGAGAGTGAACGCAGTCAACCACAATGCACCTCCAAGCATACCGAGTATAGTTAGTGTAAACAAAACCAGAGCAACATGCTTGAACATTACCTTATATACCAAGCAAACAAATCTTCTATTGCTCTATTTCACAAGGGTTATATAAGATAAAATAGTATCAATATTTTATGTTTGAGCCTTTTTACACCATGACAACTGTTACTAAAGCAAATAGTTTTTCTGAGCTTCGCCTGATACAACCCTTATTAAACCGTCTAAAAGAGATGGAGTATCAAAAACCTACGCCGATTCAATTACACGCAATCCCTCACGTAATAATGGGGCGAGATCTAATTGCAGGAGCAAATACAGGTTCAGGTAAAACAGCGGTTTTTGCCCTGCCAATATTACAGCACCTTTTTCAGCTCAAACAAAAACAGCCAATCAACAACAATAAAGCGACCAAAGGTAACTTCGTCGACGGACTTATTTTGGTACCAACACGCGAATTAGCAAAACAAGTTGCTGATAACATTCGCTCATACGCTGCACATTTAAATGGTGCAGTCAAAACTGTCGCGGTATTTGGTGGCGTGTCGATCAATACTCAAATGCAAGCTTTACGCGGAGGCACTGACATATTAGTTGCGACACCCGGTCGATTACTTGACCTGATTTCAAGCAACGCGATTAAACTCGACAACGTACAAACGCTTGTATTAGACGAAGCGGATAGAATGCTAAGCCTTGGATTTACCGAAGAGCTATCTCAACTGTTAGATAGGTTGCCAAAGAAAAAGCAGACTCTACTTTTTTCCGCTACGTTTCCTGAGCAAGTACAAACCTTAACCCAGGAAATTCTTCACGATCCTGTAGAAATACAGTTACAAAGTGCCAGTGAAAGTACGTTAGTACAACGCGTTTTTAACGTAAATAAAGGCGAGAAAACAACCGTATTAGCGCACCTCATTAAACAACATCAATGGCAGCAAGCGCTGGTATTTGTTAACTCAAAAAAAGGTTGTGAGCACTTAGCTGACAAGCTACACAAACGAGGTATTGAAGCAGAAGTATTTCACGGAGATAAAAGCCAAGGGTATCGTACTCGACTACTTGAAGCCTTCAAGTCTGGTGAGATCGAAGTCCTCATTGCAACCGATATTGCCGCTCGTGGTTTAGATATAGAAAAATTACCTGTGGTAATTAACTATGACCTACCAAGAAGTCCTGCCGATTACATGCACCGTATTGGCCGAAGTGGCCGTGCTGGAGAGGTAGGGTTAGCACTATCACTTATTGACTACGATGATTATCATCATTTTAAAATTATCGAAAAAAAGAACAAAATTCGACTAGATCGTGAACAGCTTTCCGGCTTCGAAGTCAATGAATTAGAGATAGAACAGTACTTAGCGGCAAATAAACCAACAGCAAAACCAGAAGGAACTGGCAAGAAAAAGCGCAAAAAAAGCATGTTCTAACTTGTAAAGTTACCCCCTACAAAGCAAATTATTATTTATAAAAAACGCCCCATGAATAGATGGCATGGGGCGAGTAAAGAACTAATTCTGAGTATAACTAATAGCCAAAATTATCGCTTAATCAAGCCCTTACCATTCAAATACGGTAGGATATGTGGACGAGATTCACCAGATAATTTTCCGGTCACTTGTTCAGACCACGTACTCTGCTTTTGGTTACTTGAACGAGTCGCATAATAACTTTGCATTAACTCATCATAATTTTCCACTTCATCAAGATTTAATGACTGGTACTGATTCTCATGCATAACTACTCGTGCCGGTAAACGTGGTTTTACTTGTGGGTCTTGATCTGGATGTCCCAAACACAAACCAAATAACACCGCACTGTTTTTAGGCAACTCTAACAGGTCATCAACCTGTTGAGCACTATTACGCAAACCGCCAATATAAACACCACCTAATCCCATAGATTCAGCCGCCAACAAACAATTCTGCGCCATTATTCCCGAATCAACCGCACCTATTAGCGTTAATTCAGCAAAATCTGTTTGAACTTGCGGATTAATCGCCGCGTGACGCTGATAATCTATGCAAAACACCAAAAACTCCGCAGCATGTTCAACATAACTTTGATTGCCTGCATACTGTGCTAACAATTTTCGCTTACTTTTATCGGTTACTCGAATAATAGAAACAACCTGTAATAAGCTAGATGAAGACGCAGCAAGTCCAGCTTGAATAATCGTATCTAGTTGATTTTTATCGATTGGTTTCTCACTATATTGACGAATAGATCGGTGAGCTAACATAGTTTCAATCGTACTGTTCATAAATATCTGACATCCTTTGGGTTATAAAGAGAGGTAACTTTATTTCTTAACACGTAGTTTGTTATTGTTGTCGCGACTGTTACGAATCAAATCATCATCTTGAGCAATGATGTCAGATTTAGATAGTCTATCGTACAACACCACATTCACTGATGCAGCCAAATTCATACAACCGACTGTTGGAACATAAACGACATGATCGGCTTTATCGGCAATATTCTGCTTAATTGAGCCATCTTCTGGGCCAAAAATATAAATCGCCTTTTCTGGATGTTTAAAATTAGGTAACGGCGTCGCACCCTCTGCCAATTCTATGCAAACTATTTCTGTTCCTGGTGGAATGTCATCAAGCAATGATTCTACGCCAGTCAACGGAATAGATTGCGTCACCGATTTCGTATCGGTATTTAGCTTTGCTGCTCTATCATAACGTTGGCCGGTGTAGCGCACACTATCAGCTTGATAGCAACCAGCAGCGCGCATTACTCCTCCAACATTTGTCGGGCTTTTAGGGTTAACTAATCCAATAATTATATGGTTATCTTTCATGTGGCGTATTTCTAACCTAGTGTTATCTGGCAAGTTTCATCAGAATTGAGCGCGCATTCTAGCAAAGCATTCCAAAATTCAAAAGAACAGCGACGCAACCGGATAGTTCAAATTGTCCATTTATTTTGTCTGAGAACGAACAATTTCATCGTTCACCCAATTTAACAACTGTTTTATCGCTTTTGAAAGAATCTGATTTTGCCTAACAACATAACCCAAGCTCGTGCTAGGGAAATCTGGGAGTGCTGTTACTTTAGTACTCAAATTAGGCTTAGTGACAACAGCAAATTCTGGAATAATCGCCACCCCGAATCCCGCCTCTGCCCAGTCAATTTGCGCATCAACACTCCCAACTTCCATTACTCTATATTTAGGAAGATTTAAACTGGGTAAAGCCTCATCAATCAAATCTCGGGTACGGGTGTCATGGCCAAGTAAAATCAAAGTGAGGTCATCGGACTGTCCTCTTACTTGTTGGGACTGTCCCTTTATTTTATCAGCCTGTCCTTTTACTTTTATTCGGTCTGTCCTCGTAATTGGGTCTGTCCCTGTAATTGGGTCTGTCCCGTTATGTTTCCCGTTATGTTGTTGGCCAATTTCAAAGCCATCACCGAGTGCGCACCATTTGATTTGTTGTAGTTCAGTGAAATGTAGTGGCTGGCTCTGTTTCTGTGAAATAACAAAACCAAGATCCGCTTCGGCATTTTTTACTAGCTCCGATGCTTGCGAAGAAGTCGTATTTAATAGCGTAAAATCAATCCCCGGAAATTCGGCTTTAAATAATTGGAAAGGCTCAATCAAGAGTAATCGAGAAATAATGTCGCTCGCGGCTATAGTCAATGTGCCTCGATTGAGGTCATTAAAAGCGTTTAGATCCGCTTGACAAATTTTCAGTTCTAGCAAGGTTTTCTGACTACTGACCAACAAACGCATTCCCGCTTGAGTCAAATGAAAAGGATTTCGTTCAACCAACTTTACGCATGTCGCTTGTTCCAGTTGTTTTAAATGTAAACTTACATTTGGCTGAGTCATATGCAGCACATTGGCCGCTTTACCAAAATGCTTATACTCCGCTAATGTAACAAACGTTTTCAACCAATTAATGTCCAGCATAATCATCCCCAACACATGTTCACAACCGAATACTTATATGAAATTCTTATCAAGATGATAATTATAATTAATTTCTCTTATTTGGTCGACAGATTTAGCATAGACGCTTAATCAATTAGGAGAATTATTATGTCGTCTACTGTCGTTGTTGGTGCCAATTGGGGTGATGAAGGAAAAGGACGTATTGTCGATTTTTTAGCAACGGATGCATCTGCAAGTATTCGTTTTCAAGGTGGTAATAATGCGGGCCACACCGTCGTAAATGATTTTGGCACCTTTAAATTGCATCAATTACCAAGCGGCATTTTTAATCCTGATTGTATTGCCGTATTAGGTCCAGGTATGGTAATTAGCCCAGCAGCACTGAGCGATGAAATAGCAGAAGTGCAAGCAACAGGGGTTGAAGTAAAACTGTGCGTATCTGACCGAGCAACCTTATGTCTACCTTTACATGCACTTGAAGATACCTTAGAAGAGCAGCGCTTAGGTGATGCAGCTTACGGTTCAACTCGTCAAGGTATTGCCCCTGCTTATGGCGATCGTGTGATGAAAAAAGGTATTTTAGTAGGATGGTTAAAGCAACCAGAAATTCTACAACAGCGCATTCAATTTATGCTTGATTGGAAAATGCCGCAGCTTAAAGCCCTTTACCCAAGCTGTGATTTCAATCAAAGCGCTGCTGAAATGACCCAATGGCTGCTAGACGTAACAGAAACATGGCGTCCATTTATTTGCAACGTTACCGAACCGCTTAAAGCGCTACAGAAAAAAGACGCCAACTTGTTGTTTGAAGCCCAGCTAGGGGCAGGTCGTGATTTGACTTATGGCGAATATCCTTGGACAACCTCTTCAAACGTCACCGCAGCTTATGCAGGTATCGGCAGCGGTTTACCTGCGCTGCGACCAGAACGTGTCATTGCAGTCGCTAAATCATTTAGTTCTTCTGTAGGGACAGGCACCCTTGTTACAGCAATGGAAGAGCAAGATAACTTCCGCGAAAGTGCCAATGAGTTTGGTGCAACTACCGGTCGCCCGCGTGATATGGGATATTTTGATGCAGTTGCCACGCGTAATGGTGTAGAACTACAAGCAGCAACTGAAATCGCGCTAACTAAAATAGACTGCCTATCAGGAATGCAAGAATTAAAAATCTGTGTGGCTTACGAAGGTGAGCATACCGAAAACCCTATTTGGCCTCAAACCGCTGCTCTCACTCCTGTTTATGAAGAAATGCAAGGTTGGAGCGAAGACATAACCGGATGTCGTACTTTTGAAAGCTTACCAAAAGCTGCGCAAGATTACGTAACTAGAATAGAACAATTGATGGGTGTACCAGTCATCATGGTTTCCGTCGGTCCAGAAAGAGATCAAATGATCATCCGCGCTTAACACTGTTAATTATTTATTAACCGATTAAATTAGCAGATTAATTGGTTACTTTGCCGGTAATTATTGCAAATAAGCAATATTGAATAAGTAGAATTTCGCGATAAATCCTATCGATGAAGGCAAAGTAACCAGTATTAAGCTAATTTTTCTCACAGCTTAACTACCTAAACACCAACCACAACAGAAATACTTCTGTTGGGTCTGTCCCTTTAACCTGACCTAAACAACAACCACTGCCGAAACATGTCGGCTATTTCTATTGGGTCTGTCCCTTTAACCTTTGATTGGGCCTGTCCTCTTAACGTGCATGGCTAAAACTATGCTATGACAACAATTGTCATTTGCGAGTAACAATCAACAATGCTAGAATTCTGAAAAAATCGCTTCGTATAATCCCAATGATATGGTTTGGGAGTTTCTACCAAGGGCCTTAAATCCTTGATTATGAAGTCTGTAACTTTATTTACCCCTAATAAAGGTAGAGGCTCATGAACTATTTAAACTTACCCAAAATCGATCTTCACTGTCATTTAGACGGCAGTGTTCGCCCACAAACAATCATCAATCTCGCGTCGCAACAAGGTATCACTTTACCAAGTAATGATATTGATATTATTCGAACCATGATGATTGCTCCAGAAACCTGTCAAAGCCTTGACGAATATCTGAAACGATTTGAACTGCCGCTGTCAGTGATGCAAACCACTAATGGCATTGAACAAATTTCATTTGAACTGTTTGAAGATGCGGCAAAGGAAAATGTCAAATATCTGGAAGTTCGTTTTGCGCCCTTATTGCACTTACAAAATGGCTTAACGCTCGATCAAATTATTGCTAGTGCCGTTGCCGGTATGAAACGTGCCGAGTCGCATTATGACATCAAAGGCAATTATATTTTGTCCGTTTTACGTCATATGGCAAAAGATAGAGTGAACGACGTTATCGATGCTGGTGAGAAGTACTTAGGCCAAGGGGTAGTCGCCTTTGATGTGGCAGGAAGTGAGTTACCGGGGTTCTGTCATGAATTTGTTCCTTATGCCCAATATGCACGTGATAAAGGCTACCGCATTACGATTCATGCTGGAGAACAAGGCGATGGGCAAAATGTGCATGATGCAGTTTCATTACTCAATGCAGAGCGAATTGGTCACGGAATCGGCATTAACGCGCATCCAGAGGCTTATAGCCTAGTTAAAACTGAAGCAACAGTGCTAGAAACATGTCCAAGCAGTAATATTCAAACTAAAGCAGTGGATGCACTAAGCCACCACCCTATCGAGGCTTTTTATCGAGATGACGTACTGGTTACTATCAATACTGACAATCGAACCGTTTCAAACACAACAATGACGGAAGAGGTGAAGAAAGTGGTCGAACAGTTTAGTCTTAGTCACCAAGATTACGTTAGAATTTACCAAATCAGCGTACATAATTCATTTGCTTCAGAAACAGTAAAACAACATTTGCTCACATTGATAAAATAATCTTGCGCCAAGTCGCATTGTATAGAGTGAACGTTCGTTTTTAAACGTTCACTCTAGCTAACTGATAAGACCAACTCTAATTAAGTTTAACTAGCCTACTGCCACTGTTGTAACAATCAATTAATTCTAAACTGAACACAATTTCGACCACATTTTTTAGCCTCAAGCAAGGCATGGTCAGCCTCTTTTAGCATTTCCTCGTAACTTTCAAAAGTGACCCCACCAGCAACACCTATGCTGGTGGTTATGGTTAAGCCTGATTCTATATGATCATAGTTTTCCTGCTCTATCGCCACACGTACGTTATCAAAGAAGATTTCCGGCTCATTTCCTAAATACAATAAGGTAAACTCTTCTCCTCCCCATCGGGCGACATACTGATGATCATCGGCATGCTGATTTAACACCGACGCAATAGACATAAGCGCTTTGTCTCCAACCAAATGTGAATAGCGATCATTAATAATTTTAAAATTATCGATATCTAAAATAGCTAAATAAAGCGGCTGAGCATTTGTTTTAGCACTATCGAATATTTGCTGTAAATTTGCATCAAATGCCCGTCTGTTTGCTAACCCAGTTAACGCATCTTCATTACACATCTGCTCAAATTTTTGTGATTGTAACAGTAGCTCTTGAGTTTGCAGATTTACCTGTTCTTTTAGTTCCATCTCGCTCTTTTTCAGCCGGTTAATTCGCCAGCGAACAGCTGAAACAATCAAGACTGCCACAATAAACAGGGCTAAAAAAATCACTTCGGCACGCTGCCAAAACATCGGTTCTACCGTGAACTGATATAAAGAAGGTTGTTGGTACCAGTCACCATATGGTGAGCGCACATTCACAAATAACCGATACTCACCCGGCGATAAGTTCGTATAGTCTGCTGTAGTCGAATTACCTCGATAAACCCATTCATTGTCAAACCCTTCTAAACGTGTCCTATATTGCAATCGCTCAGGAAACACATAACTAAGGCCGATATAAGAGAATGAGATACGATCAGTTCCCGCAGGAACAATATTAGTCTTATCCGAGTTAATCGCCTGCATATCAAATGCTACCGACTCAAGCACCAATGGAATAATATGATCTTTATTATTAGAGAGATCTTGGGGTTGAATCGACGATACCCCTTTTGCTGTTGCAAAATAGAGTCGACCATCTGGCATTTTGACCGCAGCTGGGTTGGATCCACCATTGGCCTGACTGCTAGACATACCATTGTTTTCAGAAAAATGTTCAAATTGTATCTGCTGGTCTGCACCGTCTGCAATTTCATGAGCTTGACGATAACTCATTTTCCATAAACCACGATTACTGGATAACCAAAAGTTCTCCTGATCATCGAGCAACACTTGGAAAAACTTATCCAATGGTAACCCTTGTGGACGACCAATTAGTGCAACCGTTTGGTCACTTTGTCGATAGCGCACCACGCCTCTATCTGTCGCTATCCACACATAACCGGGCTCAACAAAAAAACCAAACGCGTACTGAGCACCTTCAAGCGCATCTAAATCTAATTGGACAAACGTTTCATCATTCCAATAACCAACGCCAACGCCAGTACCAACCCAGATATGACCGAGTTCATCCTCTGCCAACGCCATTATATAGTCATTGCTCAGGCCATCTTTAGCTTCGGTAAAATGGTGAATATTACCGTTGGCCGCTTTTCTCACCAAGCCCTTAGGCGTACCTATCCATAAGTTTGCTTGACTGTCTTCTAATATTGCTCGAACTTCATTGGTTGGCAGATCTGTTGTGTCGTCCATTTCGGTATCAACCATGCCATCTTTCCAATAGAGCAAACCGTGTTGATACGTGCCAACCCAAACGCCATTGCCTTGTTTACTTTTGGCAAGGCTGAGAACCGATAAAGGACGGGTTGTCTTTAAAGCAGATTCTATCTTATCTCCTTCAATCAAACTTAATCCGGTACTACTTCCAGCTAATAGCTGTTGATTTTTCAACGCCAAAACCGTACGTACATAATCGCCAACGAGTCCTTGTTCACTGGTAAGAGAATTAAATACTGAATTTCTGAGCCGTAACGCGCCACCATTGGTACCAACCCAAATATTACCTTCAAGATCTTCAAACCAAGAGAGAATACGGTTATTTGGCAAACCGTTATCAACATCAAGAAACTCCAGTTTGTCATGACCAACACGAGCAATACCCTGATTAATAGTCCCCAACCAATAGTTGTTATGGCTATCTTGCTCAACCACCGTTACCATTGTATCCGCGAGCTCGGGTTCAATCATATGCAATGATTTACCATCCCAACGCCAAGCTCCACGGTTAGAGCCGATTAAAATGTCACCGTTATTTGCGGTTGAAATGTATAGCACACGTTTAAAGTCTACCGTATCAATTTGCTCAACAGAATCGATAGTAAAATGATAAAAACCATCATCAGTGGCAGCATAAATACCATTATGATTCTTGGTCAACCGATACACACTTCGGTCTTGTAACTTCCACTCCTCTGGCCCATATACGCCTTCACTAATATACGGACGAAATAAAACCCCCATGCCCTCTATTGCAATCCAAAGGTTTTTCTCATCATCAACCAATATATGATTGACCAAACTTGGCGTTTTAAAATAAGAATTCCAAAGCTTGCCTTGCCTAACAACCAAGCTTCCTCTCGCACCACCAACCCATAGACGATTATCCGCATCAGACACTAATGTGCGAGTTCCTGAATCAAGCATATAAGTATCTGGCCTGCGATCAAATAAGGTAAACTCTAACCCATTATAGCGAACCACTCCTTCCCAAGTGGCAAACCATAAATATCCATCGCTAGTTTGAGATATCGCATTAATACTGTTGTGAGGCAGTCCATCATTAGATGTCCAAGTATCAACAAAATATGTCGATAAAGGTGCGCTAAAAGCCGTTGTACCCAACAAATACGTACTTATTAATACTGCTTGCAGCAACCGCAGTATTGGTTGACCTATTTTCATCGATTCAATTTTTTCCTTAAAATATTATTAGCTTATTGCCACTTATCAAAATCAATATTAGCCATGTATTATTCTCTATCGTTTACAAGACGTTCATTTATGATTGTTCTGAAAAATCACCATAACTTTTAATATAGTCATTTACCATTGAAAAATGGCCATATTAGGTTATACGTACGGTAAAAATAATAATTTAATGCTTTGGTGACGGTATAGCGGGAAAAAAGTGAACCAGATAGCGGTGTTAATGATAGCGCTCGAAGTTGACTCTATTAATATAGAGAAAGTCCGTAGATTAGATTGTGCTATTGGTACGCAGTGCTTATTATATTGTGACTTATTATCATTGAGGTTTGTATGAAATCAACCATAACGTTACTTGTGAAACAGGCTCAAGCCAAGTTTGACTGGAAAGCATTTAAACACATGGAGGGACAAACACTTGATCAATTGATTTCTCAATTGAAACCTCTTTTTATTGATTCTTTGTTTAACTACTCTATTGAAAAGAAACAAGTAAAATCCGCTAATGAGCTACCCGAAGCATTTATTGTTGCAGATATTAATCCGGTTTACGTTCAAAGAGTGGGAGTCAAACTGGTTAACGACAAGCACGAGGAAGTGGAAGCGTCATCGTTAGTCAATAAAGAAATTGTATTCATTGAAAGTTACCCTAAAATTCTAGATACCAAATCGTTCGTAGAGCTCATTTACCAACTCTTCCCTAAAGCGAACTTTTTCTTGCTGGCTGCGGTACCATTTATCCTTATCCCTGCTTTTTATAGTAACTTATTTAACACTCGGCTAATTCATAACTCCCAGGTCTCGACGTTGGTTTATGTTACCACTGCGTTTATTATTTTATGGGGTTGCGAATACACCTTAAAACACTTTATTAAGCATACACATTTACGGAATGTTGAAAAAAGTTCTCTAAAAATAGAACGTTACCTTTTGTCTATCATGCCAAGTTTCAAGCAAAAAGATTGTTTAACTAAGATACGCATGGTGGAATCAAATCGTAAAGTAATTTGGGACCACCTACCTAGCTTACTGATGGATGGAACCAGCTTTTTGTTAGTCATGTTATTGCTGTTTCTGTTTATAGGTAGCTATGCTTTAGGCTTATTTGGTTTTTATATGGTGATCATTGCTGCATCAACCTACATGCGTTATCGCAATTATAAAGTGTTTCTGGAAGTAGAAGCGGCTCAACAGGATTTACTAAATGAGCGTATTTCCTACTATCGCAACAATAAACAGCTCCGCTTTTTAAATAATGAATCATTACTAAATAACTTTGAGCAGTCTTGTAAAAAATCTTTCAGTAGCGACCACAGCTTAGCCAGCTTTAATTTTAACTGGGACGAATTTGTTCGCATCAGTTCATTTTTAGCCAGTTTTGGCTTATTCATCGTTCTTTTTTATACCTCTAAATTCGATACCAGTATTTTTAATGTTCTGTTTGCTCTACTTATCCTAAATGGCCGTGCCGCTTCCAGTGTCATCAGCTTTGTTACAAAAGTGTTCTTTGTTTTAATTTCTACCCACCACTTAAAACTGGCGGTGCAAGATCTGTTTGATAACTTAGAGCCTAAAATTGTTGCCAAAGGCTTACATATAGAGAGTATCAATAGCATTAGTCTGAAGGACGTTAACATCAATGTCGACCAGTCACCTTTATTGCTTCAAGTGAATCTTGAGTTAACGAAAGGCAATATTTATGGTTTTTTTGGCCAGATAGGCAGTGGTAAATCTACCCTTATGTCGACTATTGTTCAGTCTCATAGCGAATACTCCGGAACCATTCTGTTCAATAATTTTTATAATGGTGTCGATATCGACCCGCACGTTTTCTCAACTCAAGTTGTTTTTCTCGACCCAAGTTCAGAATTTATCCGCGGCAGTCTTTATTCCAATTTCTACATGCGTGGTGTAAGCGATGTGAATAAAATCACTAAGATTTGTAGCTTGGTGTTCACTCACGCCACCATAGATTACGAATTTATTTTCCTTAAGGACATAAGCCAAATACCAATGTCAACTGGACAAAAACGCAAGTTGCTTATTTTAATGAGTGTGGATCCTGACAAGCGGTTGATTATTTTAGATGAAGCCTTATCTAATCTAGCCGCTGCAGATGTATCGGCATTATTACAATACATTAAGCAAGAAGCACCACAAGCCATTCTACTTATCGTCTCCCACGATAAAGCGTTGTTAAATCAGTTACCTAACTTATTTGAAATAAAAGATCAGCGCTTGATTAAGCATAAAAACTCTATCGTTAAGATTAAGTAATTAACTAGAAACACCGATTAATTCGAACATATCACTAGTTAAAAAAGGCCAGTCACTGTTAGGTGACTGGCCTTGATATTAGATATTTATCTTAAATAAATTGACCTTAAATATCAGTATCTACCTGCGTTTCGTTTCCAGCAACATCGGTAATAGTGATAACTACGTCGGCAGATGAATCACTGTCGACACCACTGGTATCAACGGTCGCCGTTCCTTCACTACTATCATAATCATAATCAACATCCAATTCAGTACCGTCTTGTAGCAATGCCGTAATGGAACTGATTCCACTGTTTTCTGAAGAAGTATCGCCTCCAGATCCATCCTCAACATCGAAAGTAATCGAAGAAGAACCATTGCCATCATCGCTCTTCGCCACGTTATCGTAACTCGGTGGCGTGGTGTCAACATTGATTGTACCTGTTACCACATCATCAGAGCTATTACCTGCGCTATCTGTAATGTCAATTGAGTAATCATGGTTACCATCATCTAATGGTTGACCTAGCGTAATACTCCATGCTCCGTCATCTGCTGCGGTCACTTGATAGGTTTCATCTGCAATTGTTAATGATACTGAAGCCCCGCTTTCTGTCGTGCCTTCAAAAGTCGGTTGATTATCATTAGTCCAATCACCATCGCTAAGGTCACCGCTATCATCAGTTGATCCACTGGTAACATCATCGTAAATGCTAAAGCTATCCAGTGTTGGGTCAACCGTATCCACCTCCAATAATACGTCCAAATTATCGAGACTATTGCCGGCTATATCGGTCGCGGTGATGTCTACTGTATAAATATCATCGTTATCGGTTAAGCCCAGAGTATCAGCCGTTACACTCCAACTGCTATCAGCAGCAACATCAAGGGTGTAATCCACTTCATCATCGCCATTATAATCAAAAGTCAACGTGACCGCTTCATTAGTGGTTCCTGATATTTGATTTAACTCGGTAGACAAAGAAATCACAGGATTGGTACTGTCCACTGTAACCTGTGTTGCTAAAGCAACCTCTGGCAATGCCTCTCCGCCGCTAGTGAACTCTTGTACTTTAATCGTATCGGCGCTGTAAGTGCCATCCGTCAGTTCGAAACTGTTACCCGAA
>NZ_JAWMPW010000042.1:0-14589 GCF_033101115.1 Vibrio sp. TH_r3
CTTCAGCGGTAACCCTTGTGGGCTCTGCCGTGTCAGTGAGGCGCATTATAGAGAGCTGACTCCCATTGGCAACCTCTTTTTGCACTTTTTACTGATTTTTTTACTGTTCGAACAAAAATGCCGCAATAAGGGGTAAAAATGAGCTTTTTATTCACATATTATTAATACGACTTGCGAAATCACTTACTTTATTCCAGTTGGTATATTCAATTTCTTTAGTTGTGTCGGTTTCACCACCAGTAACTTTCATTATCAATTGAATCATAATGCGGTCAAAAAATTTATACTTAGGATATCGAAGTGCTCCAGCAAAAACACCTTGAAGCTTTGGCGTCCAAGGTGACTTTTTTAGAAAAGTGCGCATATAAACGCTCCCTTCAGGGGTATCTTTACCTTGTTCCTCTTTACGTGCAGTTAAATTGACACAAAAAAACGCAACCTTATTCCGGTTAAGCTCCTCTATATTGGCATCTATAAAATGATATAAGTTTTTACTCAAGTGGCCATATCGAATAGAAGCCCCTACAACTATTTTTTCATAAGAAGAAAAATCTACAGCAGCACTGTTATTCAGATCTTGTAACTCACAGTGATACTCTGGTAACTCGCTTTGTATGTGTTTGCAGATTTTTACTGTCTGACCATCGGTTGTTGCATATAAAAAAAGTATTTTTTTCACAAATAGTTCCTTAACTACGCCAAAACGTAGGCGTGAATAATATCAATAACGTGAATACCTCTAAGCGGCCGAATAACATAGACACCACTAAAACCCATTTAGCGTTATCATTTACATCAGCATAATGTAAAGCTACATCACCCAGACCTGGGCCAAGGTTATTGAGTGTGGATGCAATGGCAGAAAATGCAGTTAATTCATCAATGCCTGTCGCCATTAACGCAAGCATACAGATAATAAAAACTAGCGTATAAGCAGAAAAGAATCCCCACACAGCATCCACTACACGTTGAGATAACGCACTATCGCCTAACTTTATTGTGAATACCGCTCTTGGATGAACAAGACGTTTAATCTCTCTTGAACCTTGCAACGTCAATAATAAAACACGAATAACTTTCATTCCACCGCCGGTAGAGCCACCACACCCCCCTATGAAAGAGGAAAATAACAGTAAAACTGGCAAAAATAGAGGCCACTCGGAAAAGCCTGTGGTAGTAAACCCAGCTGTCGTTGATATAGATACACTCTGAAATAATGCTTGGTCAAATGCATCATATATTGACCCGTAAGATTGATGCATTAACAGTAACAGGAAACAAACTAAAAATAGTAAGCCTTGTATGGTAAAAAAAGCTCTAAACTCGGGATCTTTAATATAATACTTAGGGTGAACACCTCCAGAAGCAAACGCGGCGAAGTGTAGTGAGAAATTACAACCAGAAATGAGCAAAAAAATCACAGTTATCATGTTAATTGCATGGCTATCAAAATAGCCCATACTTGCATCATGAGTAGAGAAGCCACCTATTGCAACCGTTGAAAAGCTATGACAAATAGCATCGAAGACACTCATACCCGCTAGCCAGAATGCACCAGCACAGGTCACTGTTAAGCTGAGATATATGTACCAAAGCGCTTTAGCAGTTTCTGCTATTCTTGGCGTCATTTTATTATCTTTAACTGGGCCAGGTATCTCAGCTCTATATAGCTGCATACCACCAATCCCTAACACGGGTAAGATCGCAACGGCCAACACGATAATCCCCATTCCGCCGAACCACTGAAGAAGCTGCCGATAAAATAAAATGGCTTTAGGTAAATGATCAAGACCTACAATCACTGTCGCACCAGTAGTTGTTAATGCAGAAAAGGATTCAAAAAATGCATCGGTAACCGAGATAGCAGGATCTTTAGATATCAAAAAGGGTAAAGCTCCAGCGCTACCGATAACGGTCCAAAATAGAACCACTATCAAAAAACCATCGCGAGCCTTTAAGTCTTTTTTATGTCTACGATTGGGAAACCAACAAAGCGTTCCACAAAGAAGCAGCACAAAAAACGTAGTAACAAATGGTACACCCGCACCATCACGGTAGAGCAAAGCAACAAAGGCAGGCGCTAACATGGATATGCTAAATAAGGCTAATAATAAGCCGACTATGCGGATAATCGAACGAAATTGCATATATACATTATGAAGCGAGGCTTCGTGCTTCCTAGTTATCTATTAATTTGTCAGCAGAACCTTGAGAAACAAGAATTCTTGCACCACTTTTATTAATGACCATTTGAGTAAAGGCCGAGACTTGTCTTCGCTCTATCTCAATAGTCATCTCTATCCACTCTAGAAACTCGGTATGACACGCCGTTGCTTCATATTGTGCGATTATACTTTTCACTAAAGGCATAAACTCATAGTCTAACCTTAGTTGCAAATGAACGGTGATTTTTCTCTCTATTGTTTGAAGTTGTTTAAGTGCTTGTTGTACTCCGCCACCATACGCCTTTACCAGGCCACCTGTCCCGAGCTTTATTCCACCAGAATATCGAGTGACTACTGCCGTCATTTCGCCAACTCCAGATCCGCTTAGCTGAGCAAGAATAGGTTTCCCTGCTGTGCCAGAGGGTTCCCCATCATCACTAAACCCCCACATCATAGAGTCTTCAGGCCTTCCTGCAACAAACGCCCAGCAATTATGCCTAGCGGTAGAATGTTGCCTTTTTACTAAATTAATAAAGGTTTTCGCTGCATCTACGCTAGGAGTATGAGCAAGATGCGTAATGAATCGGCTCTTTTTTATCTCTTCTTCAAACTCTACAGTTTCTGTCGGTATTAAGTAAGGTTGGTCATTCATATTAGCAGTTCTGACGTACTCATTTTATTAGTCTATCACGATAAAAACGCACTAGGTACAAAACCCATGTCACAAATGTTAAACACTTGTTTGAATTTTGTTGATATTTTGATACCCCTCGTTCAAAATCAAAAAACTGGTCTAACCAGAAAACAGACGAATGAGCTAATAATAATTAAAAATAGACTCTAGATAGCAATGATTTTTTGCTTTTTAATGGAGAAAAATAATGATTTACCAAGCCGATACCCTACAGGTAAAAGAACGAAATGATGGCATTGCTGAACTCAGTTTTTGCGCACAGGCTTCGGTCAACAAACTTGACTTAGCCACACTAGAGTCTCTCGACCAGGCCCTTAATATATTAAAAAGCACCCCAGATTTGACTGGTCTTATTCTCAGTTCAGATAAAGACTCTTTTATTGTTGGAGCGGATATTACTGAATTTTTGGGCTTATTTTCCCAACCAGCGGAACAACTTGATCAATGGCTTCAGTTTGCTAATGCCATCTTCAATAAACTAGAAGATTTGCCTGTACCAACTCTGTCTATGATTAAAGGGTTTGCATTAGGTGGGGGGTGTGAGTGTGTACTTGCTACCGATTTTCGCATTGGTGACAAAACTACCAGTATTGGTTTACCAGAAACCCAACTAGGCATAATGCCAGGGTTCGGTGGTTCGGTACGTTTACCACGCTTAGTTGGTGCAGATACCGCAATGGAACTGATAACAACAGGCAAACCTCAACGAGCAAAGGATGCACTGAAAAGCGGTTTACTTGATGCCATTGTTGACAGCGATAAGCTACTTGAATCAGCTATTCAAACCATCACTCAAGCCAAAGAACAAAAACTGGATTGGCAAACACGCCGCAAGCAAAAGACATCAGCATTAACCTTGAGTAAGCTAGAATCAATGATGAGTTTTACTACCGCCAAAGGCCTTGTCATACAAAAAGCGGGACCCCATTATCCTGCTCCAATTACCGCCGTTGTGGCAATAGAAGAAGCGGCAACTTACAGTCGAAATTCTGCATTAGATGTTGAAAGAAGGCACTTCATTAAACTAGCACAATCAGAACAAGCCGCCTCATTAGTTGGTCTGTTTTTAAATGACCAACATATAAAAAGCATTGCTAAACAAGCAACTAAATTAGCGAATAAGAAAACCAAACGAGCTGCGGTTCTCGGTGCGGGAATAATGGGCGGCGGGATAGCCTATCAATCTGCATTAAAAGGGGTTCCGGTAATGATGAAAGATATTGCACAACACTCCTTAGATTTAGGGATGAAGGAGGCATCAAAATTACTGAACAAACAATTGTCAAGAAATCGAATTGATGGTTTCAAAATGACGGGCATTCTTTCTTCTATTACACCTAGCCTCCATTATGCAGGTATTGAAGATTCAGATATCGTCGTTGAAGCGGTAGTGGAAAACCCAAAAATCAAAGCTTTTGTGTTGAATGAAGTCGAACAACACGTCTCGGAGCAAAGCATCATTGCTTCAAATACCTCTACGATACCAATTAATCAATTGGCAAAATCTCTTCAGAGACCTGAAAACTTCTGTGGAATGCATTTTTTCAACCCGGTACATCGTATGCCTTTAGTCGAAGTTATTCGTGGTGAACATACGTCTGAACAAACCATTAATCGAGTGGTCGCTTATGCTGCACAAATGGGCAAATCCCCGATTGTGGTTAATGATTGCCCCGGATTTTTTGTCAATCGCGTGCTATTTCCCTATTTCGGTGGATTTAGTGCGTTACTCAAAGACGGAGCGGATTTCATTCAGATAGACAAAATAATGGAAAACCAGTTTGGTTGGCCAATGGGCCCAGCTTATTTATTGGACGTGGTAGGTATTGATACCGCTCATCATGCTCAAGATGTTATGGCGGAAGGGTTTCCTCAACGCATGGCCAAACAAAGCAAAGATGCTATAAGTGCATTGTTCGAGGCAAATAAATATGGTCAAAAAAATGGTAGCGGTTTTTATTCCTACTCTATAGATAACAAAGGCAAGCCTAAAAAATCATTCTCAGCAGATGTACTCACTCTTCTACAGCCCGTTTGTGCGAAAACACACTCGTTTGATGATGACGTTATTATTCAAAGAATGATGATTCCTATGATTAACGAGGTAGTACTTTGCTTACAAGAAGGCATCATTGCCTCACCACAAGAAGCCGATATGGCATTAGTGTACGGGCTCGGTTTTCCTCCGTTCCGTGGAGGGGTATTTCGTTATTTAGATAATTTGGGAATAAAAGATTATGTTGCAGTAGCGGCTCAATATAGTGCATTAGGCCCTCTTTACCAGGTACCTCAAATGCTACTAGATATGGCTGAAAACAATGACACCTTCTATCAAGCACAGCAAGTCAGTTCACTCTAATCACTTTTGGAAAAGGAATCTAATAATGAATAATGTTGTTATTGTTGATTGTCTTCGTACACCAATGGGCCGTTCCAAAGGGGGCGCTTTTCGTCATGTGAGAGCCGAAGATATGTCTGCTCACCTAATGAAAGGAATTCTTGCTCGTAACCCTTCTGTTGAGCCGAATCAAATAGAAGATATTTATTGGGGCTGTGTTCAACAAACCTTAGAACAAGGTTTTAATATTGCTCGCAATGCTGCTTTGCTTGCCAATCTTCCGAAACAAATTGGTGCTGTGACGGTAAATCGTTTATGTGGTTCATCCATGCAAGCACTTCATGATGCCTCGCGAGCCATTATGGTGGGCGATGCACAAATATGCTTAATTGGTGGTGTAGAACATATGGGACATGTACCGATGAGCCACGGTGTCGATTTTCATCCTGGTTTAGCAAAAAATGTAGCAAAAGCAGCAGGTATGATGGGTCTGACTGCCGAGATGCTAGCTAAATTACACGGTATAACTCGTCAACAACAGGATGAGTTTGCCGCTCGCTCACATGCTAGGGCGCACGCAGCTACTATCGAGGGACGCTTTAAAAATGAAATTCTTGCAACAGAAGGTCACACCGATGACGGTTCATTGATTAAATTAGATTACGACGAAGTTATTCGTCCAGAAACAACCGAACAAGGTCTGTCTCAACTGCGACCAGTTTTTGACCCGGTTAACGGCACAGTAACCGCAGGTACATCATCAGCTTTATCTGATGGCGCATCAGCAATGTTAATTATGAGTGAAAATAAAGCCAAACAACTCGGCTTACCGATTCGTGCTCGTATACGTTCGATGGCCGTTTCTGGCTGTGATCCTTCTATAATGGGTTATGGGCCCGTTCCTGCCACGCAAAAAGCGCTACAACGAGCTGGCCTCTCAGTACAAGATATGGATGTAATTGAACTCAATGAAGCTTTTGCCGCACAGTCACTCCCTTGCGTAAAAGATTTAGGTTTAGTAGAAGTGATGGATGAAAAAATCAACCTCAATGGTGGAGCTATCGCTCTTGGTCATCCATTAGGTTGTTCTGGTTCTCGAATTTCCACCACACTAATAAACCTTATGGAAGCGAAAGACGCTCAATTTGGCTTAGCCACAATGTGCATAGGGCTAGGGCAAGGAATAGCAACGATATTTGAAAGAGTTGATTAACCTATTATTAATAAACACGATTTATCATAATGGCTAAACCTTAGTTTATTAATATCGTGTTTATTAAATATTAGTTTGAAAAGACTTGTACAAAACAGAGCGATCTTCATTACTCTGTTTTATCACTGCCTTAACCTATTCATTTTCGTCTTACTACAAGAGTTGTAAAACCATGCGATAGAACAAAGTACTAATTTGAGTAATCCTTTACCTTATAATATGCAAATTATGCATAATAAAAATGACAAACTTTCATTTTTTTCATTAGTTGGATAACGATACAATTCGTGCCATGATTTAATCGTTAAAATTTATGACTTTCTGCTAATTCCTTACGGAGATGACCATGTTCAATGCTTTAGTTCTAAACCAAGAAGAAAAACGCACGCTCGCAGCAATTGAGCAAATTGATGAAACGCAACTTCCAGAAGGAGAAGTGTTAGTTGCCGTTAATTATTCGTCACTCAACTACAAAGATGGTTTAGCCATTACAGGTAAAGGCAAGATCATCCGCAACTTCCCAATGGTTCCTGGCATTGATATGGCTGGTAAGGTGATTAGTTCCGACGATGCTCGCTATAAAGAAGGCGATGACGTTGTCCTTACTGGTTGGGGTGTTGGTGAGAACCATTGGGGTGGTATGGCAGAGAAAGCTAAATTGAAAGCAGATTGGCTAGTTCCTCTACCAAAAGGACTGGATAGCAAGCAAGCTATGATGGTTGGTACCGCCGGTTTCACTGCAATGCTTTGTGTTCAAGCTCTTCTTGACGCAGATGTAAAACCTACAGACGGTGAAGTACTGGTCACAGGTGCTAGTGGCGGCGTTGGTTCCGTTGCTGTTACGCTACTTGCTCAGTTAGGTTATAAAGTAGCAGCAGTAACGGGTCGAGTCGAAAAAAATGGCCCATTACTTGAGCAATTAGGCGCTAGTCGAATTATTGATCGTTCAGAATTTGAACAACCAGCTCGCCCACTAGAAAAACAGATTTGGGCAGGGGCAGTTGACACAGTAGGAAGTAAAATACTCGCCAAAGTACTCGCACAAATGGATTATAATAGTGCTGTCGCTGCATGTGGCTTAGCAGGAGGCTTTGACCTACCAACAACAGTAATGCCATTTATACTACGTAATGTGCGTCTGCAAGGTGTAGATTCTGTTTCATGTCCATTAGAAAAACGCATTGCAGCTTGGGAGAAACTATCTGAATTACTGCCAACCAGCTACTTTGAGCAAGCGTGTACTGAAATAGATTTAAATGAGGCAATCCAATACGCAGAAGATATTACTAATGGGCAAGTTACCGGACGTGTAGTCATTAAGTTATAACTACCAGTTAGTTGTGGATAAAATGTAACTCACGAATGACCATTGTCTACAAGAAATCGCCCTTCAATGAAGTGGACGCAGTTAATAAATTGCGTTCACTTAATCTAACACTACCCTTCCAAGCCTAAATCTTCTACTCGCTTAGCAATTAACTTACCACACTCTTCTTTTAACAAGTTTCGCAACCATTCTTGCGCCGGTGAATGTTCACATCGAGGATGCCAAATCATCGAATAATCAAATGGCGTAAATTCGAAAGGCATTGGCTTAATGACTAATTCATGCCTTTCTGCCACTAAATACGCTAAATCTGCAGGCACAGTAATTATAAGAGGAATTGTGTCTATAACGGCTAAAGCCGCTTCTAAATGATAAGCGCGTATAATCGTCTTTCTTTCTGGTTGGTCTTGCAGGGCTTGATCTATTAAGGCTTTGACACCGTCGCTGATAGCAATCATTGCATGTGGATAAGAAAGATAATCTTGTAACGTAAGTTCTTTATTCGCTAACGGATGTATCTTGGATAACATACAAAATACCCCTACTCTGCCAAGAACTTCACTATGTAAAGGTTCGATTGCGCTAGTTGGCCGACAAATAGCTAAATCTGACCCTTGAGTGGTTAACTGATACATCAGTTGTTCGTGCTGTAAAGGTAAAAACTTTAACGAAACATTAGGCGCTTCTTGATAAAGGCGAGGCAACGCAAAAGGTAAAATGGTTTGCATAGCATAGTCGGTGGTTGCAATAGAAAAAGATTGCACGCAACTCTTGGGGTTAAATTCTTTGTCGGAAAGAAGGGAACGAAGAGACTCTAACGGTTCACCTAACGCCTTATCAATTTCTAACGCTTTTTCTGTTGGGAGAAGTTGCTGTCCTTGACGAGTAAATAACGGATCGTTTAGCAATGATCTCAATCGACCCAAGACTCGGCTCATTGCAGATTGACTTAAGTTTAACCTAAGCGCGGCTTTGCTAACACTTCGTTCCTCTATTAAAACACGCAGTGCAACGAGCAAATTTAAATCACGGCGATAAATATCTTCCAGTTCCAATTTGCGCAGCCTCAGATAAAAAACGATGCTTTATATTACTACTCAAGTAATAAATAACTTAGACAAAATGTTTCTACAGACAAAAAAATCCCGCCTTTCAGCGGGGAAGCCCAAGAAAAATTGGAATAGTACAAACATCACTGGAATAATGTTGCGTATTTGTTAATTAAATGTAACCAACTTTGTTGGGTTTGCCAAGCTTTTATTGAAATTATTTTTCCTCACAGTATGATCAACATTCAAAAATAAACTGAGATAGCGTTAATGATAATCAATACAGCCATAGCTAACCAAACTCTTGAGGCAGAAGGATTAAGGTGTCCAGAACCTGTAATGATGGTCAGAAAAACAATGCGAACTATGTTAGATGGTGAAGTGCTACTAATAAAAGCAGACGATCCATCCACCACACGAGATATCCCCAGTTTTTGTCGCTTTATGGATCACCAACTACTCGCTGCTCAAACAGAACAAGTGCCTTATGAGTATTTAATTAAGAAAGGCCTCGAATAAGCCACATTATCTCGTCCTTACTCCGAGTAAAAGTGTAATAAAAATCAATAAAAGTAAGATTTATTATCTAGGTTGGATAAATAAACAAGATTAGCCCTACTCCCGTCGGTAATATGTCGTTATACTTTGACGTTATTTTTCCCTTAAACAGACAGAAGAATCGCGCGAACCTGACTATGCAAAAATACGATATCAAAACCTTTCAAGGTATGATCCTCGCGCTGCAGGATTATTGGGCTACACAGGGTTGTACTATTGTTCAACCTTTAGACATGGAAGTGGGTGCAGGTACTTCTCACCCTATGACGTGCTTAAGAGCACTTGGCCCAGAGCCAATTGCAACAGCTTATGTTCAACCATCACGCCGTCCCACAGATGGCCGTTATGGTGAAAACCCAAATCGCCTTCAGCATTATTATCAATTCCAGGTAATCATCAAACCATCTCCTGATAATATCCAAGAGCTCTATCTTGGTTCTTTACAAGTATTAGGAATTGACCCATTGGTTCATGATATCCGCTTTGTTGAGGATAACTGGGAAAACCCAACTCTTGGTGCATGGGGTCTTGGCTGGGAAGTATGGCTAAATGGAATGGAAGTAACGCAATTTACTTATTTCCAACAAGTTGGTGGTTTAGAGTGTAAACCGGTTACCGGTGAAATTACTTACGGTATTGAACGTCTTGCCATGTATATCCAAGGTGTCGATTCTGTTTATGATCTAGTTTGGGCTGATGGTCCATTAGGTAAAACCACCTACGGTGATATTTTCCATCAAAATGAAGTAGAACAATCGACTTACAACTTTGAACACGCTGACATTGATTTCCTATTCACTTTCTTTGATCAATGCGAAAAAGAATGTAAAGAACTGCTCGCCTTAGAAACACCACTTTCACTTCCTGCTTACGAGCGCATTTTAAAAGCAGGCCATGCATTTAACTTACTTGACGCACGTAAAGCTATTTCTGTGACAGAACGCCAACGCTATATCCTTCGTATTCGCGACCTAACAAAATCGGTTGCCGAAGCATACTACGCATCTCGTGAAGCGCTAGGCTTCCCAATGTGTAAAAATAAGGATGAGGAGAAATAGTCATGGCTAAGAATTTTCTAATTGAGCTTGGAACAGAAGAACTACCACCAACGCAACTTAAAACATTGGCTGAAGCGTTTGCTTCCAACTTTGAATCAGAACTTAAAGAGGCATCACTTACCCACCAAGGTATTAAGTGGTATGCAGCTCCTCGCCGGCTCGCTCTAAAAGTAACGGATTTAATCGAAAGTCAACAAGATAAGATTGTTGAAAAACGCGGCCCAGCTATTTCTGTCGCATTTGATGCCGATGGCAACCCAACTAAAGCAGCACAAGGTTGGGCGCGTGGTAATGGTATTACCGTTGAACAAGCCGATCGATTAAAAACAGATAAAGGTGAATGGCTTCTCTTCAAACAAGAAGTTAAAGGGCAAGCAGTACAAGAGTTAGTGGTTGATCTTGCAGCCAAAGCATTAGCTAACCTTCCTATTGCTAAACCAATGCGTTGGGGCGATAAAGAAACACAATTTATTCGTCCAGTTAAAACATTAACCATGCTGTTAGGTGATGAACTTATTCAAGGAGAAATTCTTGGTGTTACTTCTGCACGAACTATTCGTGGCCATCGTTTTATGGGTGAAGCCGAATTTACCATAGAGAACGCTAACCAGTATCCAGAAATCCTGGAACAACGTGGTAAAGTAATGGCGGATTATGATGCTCGTAAAGCGATAATTCTTGCTGACGCACAAAAAGCAGCCCTTGCTGTCGGTGGTATCGCTGACATAGAAGAAGATCTACTTGAAGAAGTAACTTCATTAGTAGAATGGCCTGTGGTGCTCACGGCATCTTTTGAAGAAGAGTTTCTCAATGTTCCTTCAGAAGCCTTAGTTTATACGATGAAAGGCGACCAAAAATACTTTCCTGTGTATGACAAAGATAACAACCTCCTTCCTAAGTTTATTTTTGTTTCTAACATCGAATCTAAAGACCCAACTCAGGTTATTGAAGGTAATGAAAAAGTGGTTCGTCCTCGTCTTGCTGATGCCGAGTTTTTCTTTAACACTGACCGTAAACGCCCACTGATAGATCGTTTGCCTGAACTTGAAACAGCCATCTTCCAAAAACAACTTGGAACGATAAAAGATAAAACTGATCGTATTACCACCTTAGCAGGTTACATTGCACAAAAGATTGGCGCTGATGTAGAGAAATCAACTCGAGCAGCACTATTAGCAAAATGTGACTTAATGACATCGATGGTATTTGAATTTACTGAAACTCAAGGTGTGATGGGTATGCATTATGCTCGCCACGACGGTGAAGCAGAAGAAGTCGCTATCGCATTAAATGAGCAATATATGCCTCGTTTTGCTGGTGATACACTACCAAGTTCAGGAATATCATCTGCGGTCGCTATGGCGGATAAGCTAGATACCATCGTCGGTATTTTCGGTATAGGTAAAGCACCAAAAGGTAGTGATCCATTTGCGTTACGCAGAGCATCTTTAGGTGTACTACGTATTATTGTTGAAAATGGTTACAATCTAGATTTAGTCGATCTCATTGCACAATCAAAAGCATCATTTGGTGATAAGTTAACCAATGAAAATGTTGAACAAGATGTGATTGAATTTATGCTTGGCCGTTTCCGTGCTTGGTATCAAGATCAGGGCTTCAGCATAGATATCATTCAAGCGGTACTTGCTCGTCGTCCGACTAAACCAAATGATTTCGATCAACGAGTTAAAGCGGTTTCACACTTTCGTCAATTGGATGCAGCAGAATCATTAGCTGCGGCTAATAAGCGTGTTGGTAATATTCTGGCTAAATTCGATGGTGTGCTGTCAGACGATATCGATCTCTCATTACTAAAAGAAGAGGCTGAAATAGCGCTTGCTCAAACCGTAGAAGTGATGACTGAAGCATTAGAGCCAGCTTATGCGACTGGAGATTACCAAGCAGTATTAAGTAAGCTTGCTGATCTACGCGAACCGGTAGATACCTTCTTTGATTCTGTTATGGTTATGGCTGATGATGAAGCATTAAAGAAAAATCGCTTAACGCTACTCAATAAGCTACGTAACCTATTTTTACAAATCGCAGATATCTCGCTTTTACAAAAATAACGGGGCAATCCCTTTGAACTTAAAGCCCCGTTCATCTGAACGGGGCTTTTTTATAACATACGACTGGCAGGAAAAAATCATGCAGTTTTCTAATTTTGGTGAAAAGTTTAATCGACATTCTGGTATCACTCAACTAATGGCAGATCTTAACCAAGGTCTTCGCACTCCTGGTGCTATTATGCTTGGTGGTGGTAATCCGGCGGCCATTCCAAGTATGCTCGATTATTTTCATCAAGCCAGTAGTGATATGCTCAACAATGGTAAGCTTATTGAAGCCATGTCTAACTACGATGGTCCTAAAGGGCAAGACGCATTTGTTAAAGCTTTAGCCAACCTACTTAGTGATACCTACGGCTGGCCTGTAAGCGAGAAAAATATCTGTTTAACCAATGGTAGCCAAAGCGCGTTTTTTTATCTGTTCAATCTTTTAGCTGGCGTGCAACCTGATGGCTCTAAAAAGAAAATTTTATTACCATTAGCACCTGAGTATATCGGCTATAGCGATTCAGGATTAAGTGATGATCTGTTTGTATCTTATCGACCAGAAATAACCGAGCTCGACAATGGTATGTTTAAATACAATGTTGATTTTGAACAGCTTACCGTTGATGATTCCATCGCAGCAATATGTGCGTCAAGACCAACCAATCCAACAGGAAATGTACTAACTGATGAGGAAGTTGAGAAACTAGACCAATTAGCTCAAGCGAATAATATTCCTTTAATTATTGATAATGCTTACGGAACACCTTTCCCAAATATTATTTTTGAACAAGTAAAACCATTTTGGAATGAAAATACTATTTTGTGCATGAGCTTATCTAAACTAGGCCTGCCTGGTGTTCGTTGCGGTATCGTGATTGCGAAAGAAGAAGTCGTTCAGGCGATGACGAATATAAATGGTATTATTAGTTTAGCACCAAGTGGTATAGGTCCTGCATTAGGTACTCACATGATTGAGTCTGGCGATTTATTACAGCTTAGCCAGATGATCATTAAACCTTTTTATCAACAAAAAGCTCAGCATGCTGTTGAATTGTTGCAACAAGCCATCACTGATCCACGTTTTAAAATACATAAACCAGAAGGCGCTATATTTTTATGGCTTTGGTTTGATGAGTTACCCATTACTTCAAAAGAGCTTTATGCGCGACTTAAAGTCCGAGGCGTATTAATTATTCCCGGTGAATATTTTTTCTTTGGCCAAGATTGTACGGACTGGCCACACACTCGTCAGTGCATACGCATGAATTATGTACAAGATGAAAAAAGTGTACGTGATGGTATTAAAATAATTGCAGAAGAAGTAATGAAAGCTTACCAAGAATAAATTCAACTTAGTTAATGGAATTATATTTGTAACTTATCTAAAAAGAGCGCCAATAGGCGCTCTAAGTAAGGATACAGTCAATATAAACCTTATTAATTAGTTATTTTCAATAAGGTGATTGCCGTTAATCGCTATTTTACGCGGTTTCATCGCTTCAGGAATTTCACGCTCTAAGTCCACATGAAGCAAGCCATTTTCCATCGCAGCCCCGATAACTTTGACATAATCCGCCAATTGGAATTTACGCTCAAAGTCTCTTTCGGCGATACCTTGATAAACATATTTTTTATCTTCTTCTGGTTTACGCTCTCCATGAACAATTAACATATTCTCTTTTTGAGTAATATCAATTTGTTGTTCTGTAAAACCAGCGACCGCCATAGTAATCCGATATTTGTTTTCGTCTTGTTGTTCAATATTATAAGGAGGGTAACCGTTTGAAGTATTTTTAGTGGTACCAGCTTCCATTAAATCAAATAGACGATCGAAGCCAATAGCGTTGCGATATAGTGGAGTGAAATCTACAGTTCTCATAATTCTATCCTCTTAATTAAGCAATAGCCTTAAATGTCCTAATTTTATAGGGTATTTAAGGTGTTAGATTACGTATTCCTAATGGACATACTTAATCTCATCTTTCTGTTAACTTATTTGCTCTCCAAATTGGACGAGCGATACAAAGACCCTTACGGCATCTTTTCATAACTAGATATATGTCCTAAAAAGAGAGTTTCAAGAGAAAAAGAAAAATTTTTTAATTTCAGCAAAAAAAAACACTGCCAAAGCAG
>NZ_JAWMPW010000043.1:0-11461 GCF_033101115.1 Vibrio sp. TH_r3
GTCAGTTACTGTGACCGTTACATCGCTGTATTCGCCTGCACTCAAATCAAAACCGATACCTGAGCCAGCAATTGGGCCGGTTACTGTTCCGTTTAAGGTGTAGCTGTATGTCCATGAAGCCGTATCGTCTGGCAATGCCACATTAACGGTACCATCAGTAGTAATGTAATCGCCAGATACCCCTGTGTCTTCAGCCAGTGTTACCGTCGCCGCGGATGGCGCGATAGTGTCAATGGTGATCGCCTCAGCAGATTGGGTTGCTTCACTCTCATTACCATTTGCATCCACTTGTTTAACGACAATATCGCCTATTTGGTACTCGGCATCTGGTAACTCAAATGTAGCACTGTATGACCCATCACCGTTTGACGTTCGAGTTGTCGAGCCTGCTAACCAAGTCTCCCCACCATCAACAGAGTACAGCCAATTGTGCTGGTCCGATACTATACCGGACACCGTCACTGTCGATTCATTTGTTTCACCAGGACTGCTGAACTCAGTTTCTTCGGGAAGCTCTAGAGCAAGTGGTGCAACAGTAGATGAATAATCAACCGTCATGTATTCGGTCGTTTGATTACCATAACTGTCAGTAATTACAAATTCGATTTGATACGTACCATCTTCCACAGAAGCAAAACTGATGGTTTCGTTACCAGAGTTATCAAGCGTAACTTCAATCGATTCAGCTACCGCAATATTGTCTATTAATAATGTAGCAACAACTGTTACACCGGTAGTACTGGATGATGCGAACGTTACAGTAAATGTATCATCGTTCGTAGAATAACTATTTGTTGTGGCACCTTCTTCACCGTCATTGAGGACGTAAGTAAGTTCACTGTCCGCAATAGTGGTTTTTACATTGAAGCTTCCATCATCAGCCGCTTGTTGGTTTCCTGCCGAATCTTCGATGTACAACGTATAACTGTATTCTCCATCTGAAATATCGGATAAATCAATTGACCAGTTACCTGTGCTGCCGCTTTCAGTAAAGTCCACACTATCAGACATGTTGGAGTCATCATCTGCTCGAATAATATAACTCGTATCAGTTCCAGTTTCTGAATTGCTAACCACCAAAACCACTTTATTGTAATTATCGTCATCAAGATTAATCGAACCTGTTAACTGTATATGGTCTTCACCAGTCGTTGAACCAGAAGAAATAATACTGGATGAGTTACTCTCATCCACTTGGTTAATCGTAACTAAAGTAGCAGACTCATCCACATTAGGTGCTTGTGTATCAATAACGAACGTGCCGGTTTCACTGGTGGTATTTCCTACACTGTCTGTTACGGTAACCGTAAACTCATAAGAGCCATCGGTTAATTCATCAGCACCATTACTAACAGTAAAGTTACCATTTGCATCTACCACAACGGTCAAATCATTGGTTGTGTAACCAGTAGAGTCGCTCGTATTGGTTAGCGCAACGTCAACGATAGCATCCGCTTCTGCAACACCACTGATAAGAGCACCGGTTACCGTTTCTGCATTGAAGTATTCGTCGCCATTTTCCTCATTACCTAAAACCTCTAAATCGGTTATTGCAACGTCGGTATCAACAATAATATCTATCGAATCAGTACGACCGGAAGAATCAATCACAAACTGGTAACCATCAGCTAAGTCCTCAAGATCAAGTCCTGTATTGATAATTGTCCAAGTACCTTCAGCATCAGCAGTTCCAGATTGGTAATAAATATCATCACCATTTTGATCGGTAACAGCATTACCATCAGCATCGGCAAGATACACAATATAATCATCATTTGGCGATGATGTACCACTGAGAGCTAAAGTGAAACCAGAAGTAACCTCACCATTGATAACCAGTTGTTCATTGCCCTCGTCATCAGTAGTCACAACCAAAGAATCTGTTGAAGATTCATCAATATCAATGCTCACTGTGGTTGGTTTAATCGTAATTGTTCCATCAGAAAGCGACTGATTACCCGAAGTGTCGGTTGCCTTAATTTCATAAGAGTAAGGCGTATCCGAGGCGGCAAGTGTAATGTAATAACTATATTCACCTGCGCTGCCCACAGCAACATCGTGCCACTGTCCAGCTATATAAATTTCAAGCGTTGCGGTACTATCATCGACCGATCCTTCAATTATTACCGTGTTGTAATATGTTGTTAGTGACGGTGCTGCGTCTCCGGTGCCATTACTGGAGTCGATAACATCATAATCACTAAGGTCATCCGAATCAGTTGATGAAAGTGCAATCGTGGATAACTCTGGTGGCGTCACATCAACGGAGAAAGTAACCTCTACCCCACTACTCTGATTGGTACCTTGATCATCTTCCGCCGCTTTAACCGTAAAGGTGTGTGTCCCTGTATCAAGTCCAGTTTCAAATTCGTAAGTCCAAACCCCGTTACCATCGGCGTTTGTGGTACCAACAACGTTGTTCTCACTATCATAAATAGTGATAACTGCATTATCATCAGCCACACCGGTTAAGGTAGGAGTCGCATCGCTGGTAATACCATCGGAATCGCTATCTGAGCTAGCAGATAGCACAGCCGTGGTGCTAATAGTGCTGTCGTAATTTAAGGTTTTCTCAAAAATCGTTTGGTTACCATTTTCATCTGTGGCAGTGAATACTAAAGAATATTCACCAAACGAATCGGCTTGTTCCGTGTTTAAATCGGCTAATAAGCCAACAACGTCTAGACTAAAGCTGCCATCGGCGTTTAAGGTGATATCCGACGAATAATCAGTACCATTCACGGTAACAGTAAGAGAATTTAAGTTGTTGTTCACATCCTCTATTTCACCATTAATGACCATCTGAGTTTGTGAGCCCACAACCCACCATTCAGCATCACTTTCATATTGATCAGCGTCAACCAAGTCCGCTGTGTCTTCATCTGCGGTTAACGTTATAGACGTGAACACAGGGTCAGTAGAGTCATAATTGACCAGATAATTGTCACTATGCTCACTTTCATTGCCTGCATAATCGGTCGCGGTATAACTGTAGTAATACTCACCCGCTAATATATCTGTATCTGTACTACCCGAACCAATATCTAACTGCCAAACTCCACTATCATCAGCGTTTGTACTAAGAGTATAAACAGTGCTGACACCGTCATCTCCCGTTGAAGTGAAGTAAAACGTGATCGTGGCATTCGCTTCTGCTGTACCAGCAAAAACAGCTTCCTCATTTATGAAGTAAGGTGTCTCATTATCGGCGCTAACCGCTAGGTTATCGATGGTCTCAAGTTTAGGGGCTTCAGGCGCCAGATTATCAACTGTGACCGTATTGGATAAGGATTTACTCAATCCATTCTCATCTTCTACATCGATAGTATAGGTATACTCTCCATCAGCTAAGCCAGTAAAGTTTATCGCCCACTGCTGTACTTCATCGGTACTGCTTGAATCTGTTAACGAAAAACTATATTGAGATGATTCAATATCGTTACCAGACCCATCTTTTACGGTGATGCTAACATCATCAGTACTAATATTATCGTCCATTGCCCCTACAGCACTAAAAGACTTCTGCTGAGTATAGTAATCCGACGTTCCGCTTCCCAAGTATGATCCGATTATGGTTTCCCCAGTATTTGATTGGTATTGAGTGAAGGAAAGTTCCACTGGATCAATAGTGAAGGTTTGTAGTCCATCATCGGTAGTAGAAACAGAGTCCTCGCTTTGATTACCAGCAGCATCAGTCACCGAAATGCTATATCCAAAGGTTGTTGTTTGGTCAACATCAAGGTCTACTTCTGCAGCCCAAGTGTTGTTACTTAAAACCGTGGCAGTCACCGTTTTAGCAACACCACCAGACACTCTATTGCCTTCGCTATCTATTTCATAAACATTAACCGTGACAACTGAGCCTTCTTCTATTTCATCAGTGTTGTTTGTAAGACGACCACTGATATATATACTTTCAGCAGAGGTAATATAATCACCCGCTTGACCGTTATCATTAGAAGTATCGGAAGTAACATCATACAATGGCGTGACTCGTACAATGTCACTAGCGTTAGGCGCTGTGGTGTCAACAACAATATTTTCAATACTTTCTGTGGCCTGATTGCCCATATCGTCTGTGGCAGTGATAGACGCGGTATAAGTACCAGAAGGCAAATTACTGGTCACAGCTGCCTGCCACGTACCGTCCGAATCAACTTCCGTGCTGATGCTAGTATATACGTCACCATTGGAATCAAGAATATTCACTTCGACTATTGCGCCAACTTCGCCTTCTCCTTGGAATACAGGAGTTTGGTCATAAGTTATCTTGTCACTATCATCGCTGCCGGTATCACTATCGGCGTCCAGACGTACATTACTTAGTTCAGTTTGCGTATCTAATGCAAAGTAACCCGCATCAACAGTTTGACCGCTCACTTCCGGTGTCTCAATCGTGACATTTGTGGCGTTATTGCCTGCCGTATCGGTAGCGGTTACTTCATATTTATATTGAGCTTCTCCATTGGCATCCACTTGTAACATATCTACTTCTACTGTCACAGTAGCGACACCGTTGGCGTTTAGGCTAGCAGTACCCATTTCTACACCATCGACATAATAGGTCGCGGTGTTAATTGGCGTATCGTTAGCGACTATCTCAACTTCATAGCTATAATTAATATCTGCGTCGTCTAGATCGGTAATAGTTAAGATAACCGTTGTGCCCGCTTCTGCCGAAACGGTAAACACAGGGCTAGACTCACCGAGTACTGGCACAGTATAGTCATTGTTACCGTCGGTCACTGTTGTGGTAGCAGTTGATAGATCTTTAAGTTGTTGCTGTAAATCAGTATCGGTTTCATCCGCCCATGTATCATCTTCAACCGATAGATCTGGTTCAAGCTCAACCGAAACAATTTCAGGCCCAGTCATATCAATGATGACTTCCGACTCAACACTGCTGCTGTTTCCAGCGCCATCTTCTGACGTCACGGTATAAGTGTAAGTGCCATCAGTTAATTCTGTTGCGCCGTTTTCAAGTAAACTGATAGTCCATGATCCATCCTCCGAGTCGGCATAGGTTGTATAACTATTACCATCAATCACGATGGTAACCAAACTTCCGTGCTCTGCAAAACCAGTGAAAGTCGGCGTTGGATTACTGGTGATGTTATCGTCTATGTTGCCACTATCGGTATCGCCACCATGATCAAGGAAATCGGTATCATCGCCAAATGTGTCGTTGGTAGGTGCGTCTGGCGCGGAAGTATCTAGTGTAATAGCAAGATCATTACCTTCGGAATCGACCGTTTGAGTGGTGGTGTTTCCTGCTAGATCAGTCAGGATCACTTCATAAGTATAAACACCATCACCTGTAGCAGATAAATCAATATCGGCTGTCCAGTTGTTACCATCGATAACCCCGTCAAACGAAACATCGGTTAATTCTGTTGTTGTTCCATCCGTTGCAGTCACAGATAAAACAACCACTTCAACACGACTAATTAACGTTACTGGTTGATCATCAATAGTGGCCACTTCATCGGCAGAAAACGATCCTTCAATGGTTGGTGTGGTTGAACGCGTCACATTGTCATTGCGATCAGCATCATCTGTGTCGGTGAAAGTTGCAGCAGCACTGTCAGATTCAAAGGTTAAACCTTTCACTGTCGCGGCTTCTGGACTGGTCTCGTCAATCACAAAATCATAATTTGTGCTTGCTTCAGTAGAAGAAAGTGTCGCGTCTTCACCATCGATCGATGTGGTTAGAACGATACCTTCGTTGCTAATAGTTTTTGTAACGCCTTTCGAGTTAGTGGAACTAATTTGATATTCGTAGCCCGTGCCATCAACCAATAAGGCTTCTTGCTCATCGGTTAAGGTATAAGTCCAATTACCATCGTTATCTATGGCAATATCATCAATCGTTATCACCGTTCCGCTACTATCACTGATGGTGATAGAAACGCTGCTGTTTTCTTCACCAGTACCAGTAAAGGTGATGTCAGTTGAATCGACACTGGTATAATTGTATGCATCGTCAACGCCTGAATCGGAACTGGTTGTCAATTCGCCAGTTAAACTGTTTTCGATTGAAACAGTAAACGTCTTGGTTTCACTATTGGTTATATTGCCCGCACTATCAACTACCGTAACTGAATAACTGACTTCACCTTCAGCAAGATTAATGCTATCTGTGTCGCTACCGCTAGTGATATTTTCAAGGTCAGATAGATTAATCTCCCAATCTGTTTGACCTTTTTCAACTTCTACATCAAGGTTATAGGTGTTGTCTTCGCTATCGGTTACGGTAAGCGTAACGGTCACGGCGTTGGCATCATCTACTTTACCTTGGAAAATTGGGCTGCTATCGGCAGTGAAATCATCCACAACGGTATCTGAAACCATATCAAATTCCGTAACCGTCGCTTGAGTCGTATCTATTTCAAAAGTACTGTCGTTCGTTGGCGTGATAGAGGAGATATTGCCAGCAATATCGGTCATGGTGATATCGTAAGAATAACTACCATCAGTTAAACCGTCGAACGAATACTCGCTACTAGAAGTGTCTATTTGCCAGGCATTGTCACCATCTGATTCGACCCGAGTGGTGAATGTTTTAACCACAATGTCATCACTCGCTGCAACTACTTGGCTGATGGTTAACGTAATAAGCGCACCTGCCTCGCCATAACCCGCAAAGGTTGGTTTGGTATCGCTACTTATTTGGTCTGAATTGCTGTTGCCAGTATCGTTATCTGCTGTGTGTATATAACCTTCACTGGTCATTTCATTAACTGTACGGTCAATTTCAAATGATAAGTTATCGGTGCTATCCCCACCGTTTTCTTCCGTTAGCACGGTGACGTTGCCAGAAGCATCGACGGCAATCACTTGGTAAGTGTACTCGCCTTCACCAAGCGCGGAATTCGTTAACATATCATCAACTGAGACACCCCAGTTATATGTACCCGACGAGTTCGCACTATCACTGATCGTGCCAGAATAGATAAGGTTAGCATCATCATTCGCCAACGTTTCTATCTCTGAAAGATTAGATGTCGATGTAATCAAGTTACTACTGTCTTCTGCTAACAAAGGCGTATTATCAACGGTAAGCAACTGTACATAAATAGCCACACCATCGGTAACGGTGCCCTCTAACGTTGGTGCTTGGTTGGTAATATTATCCTGATTTTCTGATGAAATATAATTAGGATCATCATTAGCAACACTGGTTGAGTCGGTATCATCACTCACACCAGAAGCAGTAACAACGCTTTGAGTTACATCATAAACCACGTCACCCTGAATGGTTTTTTCGTTCCCTGCTGCGTCACTTGAGGTAATGCTGTAGTGATAAACGCCTTCATCTTCAAGATTATCTTGGTCTGCTAGTGTGAGAGTCCAATCCTCTAAAGTTCCATCACTGTCGTTATCAATAATAATGGTTTCGCTGTATGAATAACCGTTATCATTGGTGATAGTGACGGTGACACTATCACCATCTTCTGCTTGGCCATTAAAGCTTAATGCGCCATTATTGGTGGTGGTATCTGGCATGGTTACAATCACTGCGCCAGCGTCATCTTCAACCGTAACGGCAGAATCACTGCTGTCGATCTGATTAGCGTCAACTTCACCCGTTAATTCATTGACTAAATCAACCGTAAAGCTCGACGTTTCTGATGTGCTGCTATTGCCGGCTTCATCTTCCATGACCACATAATATTGCCATTCACCTTGTGAAAGTTGCTGAGAATCTGGTACATCTATACGCCAATCACCGGCTTGAGCGATAGACTGAACAATCTCAATTGTTGTGCTATCAGTCAGGTTAGTGAGATAAAGTGTCATCTCACCAGTTTCGGTTGTTGTTCCTTCAATGCTTGGTGTTATGTCGTTGGTATAAGCATCTGAATTCGAGTCACCAGTATCACTTTCAGTAGCAAGGCCAGTCACTGTTACCGTTGCTGCGCTGGTATCGACGGTAAACTCTTTGGTTGGTAAAGTGGTGCTGTTATTGGCGATATCAATCAAGGTAATATCGTATTGGTAGTTACCATCCTCTAATCCAGAGCCAATAACCTCGCTGTATCCTTCGCTATTATTATCAATAACCCAAGTATAGGTGTCGTCGGTATTTGGATCGGAATCTTCAATTGAAGCGCGAGCGGTAATAGTACCAATCTCAGTTCGTGTTTGACCATCATCAGACACAGAGTAAAGTGTTAACTCGATAACAGCATTCTGTTCTGCTGTCCCAGTTAGGCTAACCAAACCAGAATTAACAACATCGTACTCAGTTCCATCGGTTTGGGTGACGTTAATTAAATCATCAACGTTAGCACTAGCAGTATTTTCGTCAAATTGACTGTCGATAGTAAAACTTAATACATCGTCGCTGCTTGCGTTCTCACTATTGAGCTCAACCGCAACTGCATCCTCTATGGTTACGCCGTCATAAGCAATGACTTTATAGTTGTAACTGCCATCGGCACTACCATCTTCTGCGACTAAATCGCTCAGCTCTACCGACCAACTGCCGTCACTGTTCACTTCAGTGGTATACGTATATTGTTGCTGTGACGTCTCATCTTGCGAAAGGTCAATCACGTTTCCGTCACTATCAGTATAATTGAGCAAGACCACAGAGACAAAATCAGCGCCGTCGGTTGTTGTCCCTTGTAGCACTGGATCTAAATTGGTGATGTTATCTTCATTTTCAGCCGTATAAGTTGTGGCATCGGCATTAGGTTCTGAATCCGACTCATCGGTCAAACCTGCCGACGTAACCGTTACGGTAGAATTGGTTTTAACCTCAAAGTCCCCTTCATAGGTTTTGTTATTACCCGCTACGTCGCTAGAAGAAACCTTGTAGGTGTAATTGCCATCAGAAAGTTCACCGTCATCAAATCCAGCCTCAATTAATTTCTCTTTTGCTGTATCTGATCCTAAATCATAACTCCATGTGCCATCAGTTTCGGCTGGTACGGTAGTCTCGAAAATAGCCGCACCATCTTGGTCTAAAATAACTAAAGTTACGAAGTCATCGTCCGCTTCAATTGTTCCGGAAAAACTCGGCGTACTGTCATTAGTTAAACGCTCAGGGTTAGTCCAGATAGGGTTCTCGTCGGTTGAATCAGTGCTATTGTAGTAAGCTGATTCATAGTCATTAACTTGTGCTCCAGAGTCCATCTCTGCGGTCATGTCATTTGCAGTATCTACTTCAAATGTTTGCGCAGCAGATTGTGCTGATGTATTGCCACTTAAGTCGGTTGCGTTAACGGTGTATTGATAAGCACCATCAGCCAATGCACTAAAATCAGTATCACTACCTAGATCATAGTCCCACGTCCAGTTGCCAGTGGTGCTGTCGTAACGGGTATCGATACCCTCAATGACAATTGCTGCACCTTCTATTGGATCGCCATTACTGTCAGTTGGGGTTACCGTTAATGTAACTGTGCCTTGCTCACTAATCGCACCTTCAAACGCAGGTGCGGTGTCGGCGGTAATGCCATCTGTCGCCAAATCGCCCGAATCCGCGCTCTCACTTAATGTAAATGACTCTATGTTTGGACCAGAAACGTCAATAATTATTTGCGTTTCTTCACCTTCGACAATCGTTTCTGTGTTACCGGCAATATCAGTGATATCTACCTTATATTGATACGTTCCGTTACTAAGCGATTCACTATAATCGTTGTCGTCAATGCTCCAAGTACCGCTATCGGAAACTGACACCGTAGCAGTAGCACTGACGTCTTCTGATACCACGCCAAATTGGTCAACTTGGTAAACATATACCGTGACGGTGGAGTCCGTCTCACCGGTACCGCTAAAGTCCAAGGTCTGATCACCAGTAACAGTATCACCATTGCTATCCACTTCTGTGTCAGATTGCAGTGTTACAGTTTTAGGCGACACTTGGTTATCCAAGATGAACGTAAGATCATCATTTGATAAGGTTGTCGAGTTATTGCTCGCATCGGTTGCGGTTACGGTATAACTGTATTCACCATCAAGTAACCCATCATCACTATCTAGGCCTGTTAGAGTCACTTGCCATTGACCATCCGTTACCGTTGCCGTGTAAGTGTAGTCGTCAGCCTCTAATGGTGTACCGTCTTTGTCTACTAATGTTACGGTAACTAACATACCGTCTTCATTTTCAACAGTTCCTTCAAGTACAGGTGTAAGATTAGTGATATTGTCACTGTCTGATTCGCCAGAATCAGAGCCAGCAGTCAAACCAAGAGAAATAAGGTTACTTGGGTTACCTGTATCAAGAGTAAAGTCACCCTCGATATCGGTGTTATTACCCGCTAAATCACTTGACGTAAGTTGATAAGAATATGTTCCGTCTAGCGACAAAGCGCTATCAACATCAATAGACCAACCGCCGTTTACTACAGTAGCCGTAGTTGTGTACACTTGTGTGGTTTGGCTATCTTGCGTGTAGTAGATATAAAGTGTAACGACATCGCCTTCTTCACCCGTTCCAGCAAAGCTTGGCGTTGCATCATTTGTGATACGGTCAGGTTGTTCGATTAAAATCGACCCGTTAGCTTGCTCGGTAGTGGTGGAATCTTCAATCGAATCTGGACTTCCAGACGTCATTTCTCCGTAAAGCTCGTTTTCAGTATCGATAGTAAATGTGTCGCTACTTTCATCATTCGCGAGGCTTTCATTGCCAACACTGTCGGTTGCTTTCACACTAATCTGATAATCGCCATCGGTCAGTTCGATTGAGTTGCCTTCACTGTCGACCGCTTCGGCTAAGTTAATCGACCAGTTACCGTCTTCATCTACTGTGGTTGTGGTAAATTCGAAACTTTCTAGCAAATCACTTTGGTCATCGAGTAAGCTAATTGTAACCGTCACTTCGGTTGCAATATTGGTATTACTGACCACACCTTGGAAGATTGGCGTGGTGTCATTGGTGTAATTGTCGTAGAAAGAATCGCCACTATCACTGCTAGTCGCCAGATCAACAGACTCGATCACTGGCAATTCTAAATCTAATTCAAATGCGCCTTCAATTATTTGTTCGGTCGTATTGGTAGTGGCGTCGGTATTGCTGTTACCCGCAACATCGCTAGTAGTCACTTGGTATATGTATTGCCCTGAATCTAGACCTAGATTGTTATAATCTTCAGCGCTAATACTCCACTCACCATTAGCATCAACGGTTTGATCGACTGTACCTTGCGAAACTTTACTGCCATCTGCATTAACAGAAAAAAATTCGATGGTCACCGTTGCATCTTGTTCCCCATCACCAGAAAAGCTTGGCTGTTCAGGTAAAACTACGGTATCACCGCTTGCGTCAGCGGTCCCGCTATCGTAAAGCATGTCTGCGCTAAACTCATCGACTACAGTATCTATTTCGAACGTACCAGAAACAGGGTCTGACACACTGCCTAAATCATTCTCCGCAACAACTTGATAGCTGTATTCCCCATCCTCTGTTAGGCCATCAATTTCGACGGTCCAGTTACCATCAACAATCGAT
>NZ_JAWMPW010000044.1:0-10906 GCF_033101115.1 Vibrio sp. TH_r3
TACTGACGGATTGTTTCGTAACTGACAATGCAGCCTCTCGCCGCTAATAATTCTTCAATGTCACGAAAGCTAAGTGTGAAACGGTGATAAAGCCAAACTGCGTGGCTGATGATTGGGGCAGGATAACGATAACCTGCATAGATATTTGAATTTTTCATTCACAGATTATCGCATAATTGATTGGTAAGCTGTTAAGTTGACAGTACCATCTGGCCTGATGTGGGCGCAAAATGACAGTGGCTCAGCCTATGCGAAAGAGATTGATTATAAAAATGCTTTCGACTGGGTGAAGTCTGGCGAGACCGATACTAGCCCACTTAAAGACGGGGCAAGCAAAAATGGTGCAATGAACTGGGTTGAGGCATTGGCTTATGTTCAGCAGATGAATGCAGAAAATTACCTTGGTTACAGTGACTGGCGCTTGCCAAATGTGAAAGAGCTGGAGACCATTACTGATTACCGTTATTCACCAGCAAAAACCGGTACTCCGGCTATCGATCCGATTTTCAACATGACAACTGTCACTAACGAGAACGGTAACGACGATTGGGCATTCTACTGGAGCAACACCACTCATAAGGCGTTTGCTAATGGTGATCTGCACGTAGGCGCTGCTTCTTATGTCGCCTTTGGCCGTTCTATGGGTTATAGCGAGAAATATGGTAAGTGGGTAGACGTTCATGGCGCGGGTTCTCAACGTAGTGACCCTAAAGTATGGGACGGCACCGACTACACTGACGGCCACGGTCCGCAAGCTGATTCTATTCGAATCTATAACTATGTCCGCCTTGTTCGTGACGCCATGTGAAGTTTATCAAATAGGTAATAATCCAAGATATTTTTCTTTCAAAATGGTACAGCTAGACCATCGCTTGTAAGCGGTGATCTAGCTGTTTTTGGACAAGAGAAAGTAAAACCCGTTTAAGAGTCTGGAGTTCTTTCCTGTTTCGAACAACACCCTACGGAAGAATTGCATTGCATAACCATTCAGGACAAAGATCGGGGTAAGAAGTATGGAATTTGAATAAGAATGGGAGGAAGCTATCATGAGAAATTTTGTCTAATGAGCCAAGGTCAGATGCACGGAGCTGGACAAAAGCTTTCACCTTCAATTTGAGCTGACGAGTTTACTTTATGTAGAATGTAAGCGAAATTATTCACTCTTCCTTGTAGCACTTCAAAACTTCTGCTTAAACTGATAACTGTCGTTTTTGTTCAACCTTTCGAATAGTGGCTAATTTATCAGTCACCACCTTTAACGGCGTTGCGCCCTCACCTTTCAATAAACGCTTGAAAAATCTCAATGCCGCCGCTTTATCTTTCTGTTTCTGAACTAAAATATCTATCTCGTCACCATCTTGATCTACTGCTCGCTACAGGTAATGTAATACGCCATTTATCTTGATGAACACTTCATCCAAATACCAAGTATCCCCGAGTTGACCACGGCTATTTTTATCTCATTACAATAAATGGCACCATACTTTTTGCACCACTGACGGATTGTTTCGTAACTGACAATGCAGCCTCTCGCCGCTAATAATTCTTCAATGTCACGAAAGCTAAGTGTGAAACGGTGATAAAGCCAAACTGCGTAGCTGATGATTTGGGCAGGATAGCGATAAGCTGCATAGATATTTGAATTTTTCATTCACAGATTATCGCATAATTGATTGGCAAGCTGTTAAGTTGACAGTACCTGCTGAAACCCGGCTATTCCTTCATGCTTTTAAATGCTGATGACGCGATGAGGACAGTCGGTGCGCAAACATCAACGGCTAGAAGGTAGCGCCTTCAACAAGAAGCCGAATATACGACCGCATCTTAACTTTAATTGCCAAATCACTTTGTAAATATGTGGATTCCATATACGCTCTGAGGCACAAAGCGAGATAGGAATTTACTCCAAATCATTGAAATTGTTAACTTATTCATCTTGCTTTCCTTTGATGTTTCTTTGCTGTTATTGGACTATATCTAATGACTCAATGTTACAGAGTTATATGCAACCAAATGTTACAACTAAGGCTGGCTAAAATGGCGCAAACTTATCTTTTTTAGCTGACGGTACTGTCCAGCGCTGCGCTGCATCAGCCAAAGTCGCTTTCTGATTTCTTAGCGGTATTTGACCTCGGTCACCGTACAACCACAATACAATATTAGAGCGTGTACCACTTTTTATTGGGTGAGCGGCATGAGGTTCACTACCACGATGAATCATGGCGATGCCGGGTTTAAATGAAAATCGGCTAACGCTGCCTGATTTTTTATCATAAAAGTCGACTTCTGATCCGGTAAAACTCTCACCCGGTAAATTTAAGTTAACGTTCATGGTTGCTGCTGACGCATCCGTATGAAGACGTAGCGATGTATCCATGCCAGCTTGGTATTCAATTGAAAAACCAAAGGTTTGTGTGTCGTAGCCCATTACTTCTGGAAATAATAAGCGCGCAATAGGCCTCATGTATTTATCCATCAGTTCACGATAAAAGGTTTGAAAGCTCGGCGCTGCAAGAAACCCTTCTGAGCGACGATCAAGCATTGCGCCACGACGATTCAAAGCAATGCCATAAGGCGGACGTAAAGGAATATTAGCCTTTGTAGTAGCTTCAAGATAACCACGTAGTTGAGCAAGACGCTCTGGATTAAACAATTGAAATTGAAAAACACCCGGTGATACTTCATGTAAAAGCTCTTTTACCGCTCGCTCTTGCGATGGATCTTTCCATGCATGCTCAATAGCATTGCGTAAACTTGGATCAAGCAGTGAACTATCGAGTTCAAAATCATTTACTTCTGCACGTTCATTTTCTTCCCATTCACGCCAAGCATTTTCAAGTAACTGCTGATTTTTATCCCAAAACTGTTGCACTGATGGAGCACGGCTTAACATGGCTTCACGTGTAGGAAAAGTTAAATGACGTGCTGCTTCTAGCTGGCTAGCTTCTGTGTGAATATTGTTGGTATTTATCATTTTGTTCTCTCCTGGTTGTTTACTAAAACATTCACCTAATGCGGTGATGAATTAAATTTATTACACACGGTAAATTAAATAAATAAGTCATTTAACGAATCAGAATTAACTTTTTATTAATAATTAACAGGAGAGGTTATGGTTATATAGATAAGTGTGATAACGAGATAAACAATATGAACGGTGTGAACAGCTATATGCGGCAAGTGGCTTGGCAAAGGAGTTAGTTAAAGCAGAGCGACGTTAAAGTGAAGTAGGAGAATTTAGCTTTGTTTAGTAGAGATTAGTTTAGTCTTGGATAGTAACCTCGGTTGATAAGAAGTGCCCGCATACAATGTTACGACTTTTGCGGAGTAGAGCCTTAATGCAAGACTGTTATTAACGCTAAAAAAAACAGGCCGCTAATGTTTTACGGCCTTGGTATTTATAATAAAAGCTAGTTTACTTCGCTTCCCAATAAGGCGTTTTACCATAACATTCAATATAGTAATCTATGAAAGCTCTTACTTTAGGTGCTAACAAGCGTGAACTAGGGTAAACCGCCCAAATAGCGGAATCGGCAAACACAGGGTAGTCTTGCAGCACTTGCACCAATTCTCCTCTTTGCAGTGCTTTATAAGCACACCAAATAGAACAAATGGTTATGCCAGCACCATCAATACAAGCATCTCTTATTGACTCGCCATTATCTATTCTAATAACGCTTTTATTCTTTATTTTTTGATGACCTTCTGGGGTTTCAAATGTCCAACTTTCAATACCGACCAAATTAATACATTGATGGTTCAGCACATCGGTAGGGGTTTTAGGTTTACCGTGTTTTTTAATATAATCAGGAGATGCACAAACTATACGTCGATCAGGTGCTAGTTTACGTGCAATCAAGGTTGAGTCATTCAGCGATGCATTTCTTATTGCGATATCAAAACCACCTTCAACCATATCAACAATACTGTCGCTTTGGCGTAAGTCTATTTTCAATTCAGGGTAGGTTTCTGTAAACCCTTTCAAAAAAGGTACGATATGCATGCGACCAAATGACGATGGCGCAGACACTCTAATAGTGCCCTGCGGGGTAAAACTGCCAGCGCCAACAGCGGCTTTGGCTCTAGCAACCGCATTTAGTATTTCCTCCGCATACGGTAAAAATTCTTGTCCTTCTTGCGTTAACGACACTTTTCGAGTGGTGCGGTGAATAAGCTTTACGCCTAACGATTCTTCCAATTTATTGATATGCATACTGGCAACTGGTGGAGATAAGTCAAGCTCACTGCCGGCTAGGCTGATGTTGTTTGTTGAAGCTATGCGTACAAAAAGCTTGAGGTGTTCATTGTTCATAATTTAAAACCATTAACTAAAGCGATTATTAACAAAAAGTTAAAACTGATTAGCTATAAGACTATATTATCAAGCATCTTTTTTGCAAATATACTTCTTTCATCAACTAGAAAGAAGGAAATAACAATGAAAGCAATGATTATTAATGAGTTCGGTACAAGCGACGTATTTACAGCAGCAGAAATAACAAAACCAACAGTTACAGCAGGTCACATCGTTGTGAAAGTAGCAGCAACTAGTGTGAATACTGTTGATACCATGATAAGAGCAATGGGCGAAGACTTAGGCCCATTAGCGCCAGCATTACCCGGCGTATTAGGTATGGACTTCGCCGGCATTGTTGAGGCAGTTGGTGAAGGTGTAACGGATTATGTTGTAGGGGATGAAGTGTATGGCTGTGCAGGTGGCTTGGGTGAATTACAAGGCGCATTAGCTGAATACATACTAGCCGACGCAAAGCTTGTTGCGCATAAACCTAAAAGCCTTTCAATGCGTGAAGCTGCAGCATTACCTTTAGTGGGCATTACCGCTTATGAGGGCTTAGCACGTGCTGGCGTTAGCCAAGGACAAAAAGTATTAGTACACGGTGGCTCTGGTGGTGTTGGCCATATTGCATTACAGCTTGCAAAATTCTTTGGTGCAGATGTTTATTCAACAGGTGGCGATGATACGCAAACAGCACTGATTGAAAAACTGGGCGCAACCGCGATTAATTATCAAACTGAAACGGTTGCTGACTATGTTGAAAAACACACACAAGGTGCTGGTTTTGATGTTGTGTATGATTCTATTGGCGGTGCTAATTTACAAAATTCATTTGATGCTGCAGCACTAAATGGGCAAATTGCAACGACCGTTTCTATGCTCGAAATGGACTTAACCACGGCTCATTTTAAGGGTTTGTCACTTCATGTGGTGTTTATGCTTATCCCAATGTTGCACAACCATAAACGTGGGCAACATGCTGAAATACTGGCAAGAATCACTGAAATTGTTGATGCAGGTAAATTAACACCAGTGCTTGATGAAGAACGTTTTACCTTAACAGAAGTTGGCAAAGCCCATGACAGACTCGTCAGCGGAAAAGCCATTGGCAAAGTCGTAGTAGAAATTTAATTAATATATGAATATTTTTTAACTTTGCTAAACAAGTGTGCTTAACGATAACTTTGGAAAAAATTATGACTTATTATTCTGTTCTTGCCGTAACCCCAACGAATGAAGATTGGATCCCTGATTATATCGGCCCAGCCAATAAGATAGTTGCTAAACACGGCGGTAAATATATTGCTAGAACATCTAGCCATGAACGATTAGAAGGTGAAGGTGAAAGTTCTGCATTACGTATCATCATAGAGTGGCCATCAAAAGAGGATGCCCAAGCCTTTATGAAAGATCCTGAATATGTTCCGCACCTTAAAGCAAGAACGGCTGGCTCTATTAGTCATCACTTTCTTATTGAAGGCAAAGATGATTTGGCAACGTAATTATTCACTACTTAACGGAAATGGTTACTAAATAGGTAGCCATTTTAATAAGCATACATTGGTTAACAAGGAGCCATCATGACTAAAACAATACTTATTACTGGTGCAACAGACGGTATAGGGCTCGCTACAGCAAAAAACTTAGTGGCCAAAGGGCACACGCTTTTAATTCATGGCCGCAATACTGATAAATTAGCTGCTGTTAAAGCACAATTGTTAGCGCTTACGACAGAAGATGTTAACGAAAGTAACGTGCAAACTTATGTTGCTGATTTATCGATTTTGTCAGAAGTAAAAGCGCTAGCTAATAGTATAAAAGCAGAACATACCAGCCTAGACGTACTTATTAATAATGCGGGCGTTTATAAAACATCAAACCCAATCACTCCAGAGGGGTTAGATGTTCGCTTTAGTGTTAACACCATAGCACCGTTTATTCTCACACAGCAACTTGCGCCTTTATTGGAAAAATCAGGCCGTGTTGTTAACCTTTCTTCCGCAGCACAAGCGCCCGTAAATATTGATGCGCTTTTAGGTAAAACACAGTTAGCAGCTATGGAAGCTTATGCGCAAAGTAAGTTGGCGCTTACTATGTTAAGCCGAGACATGGCAAATCAGTATAAAGAAACAGGGCCAGTAGTTTTCTCAGTAAACCCTGGTTCGTTACTTGCCAGTAAAATGGTTAAGAAAGGTTTCGGCATAGAGGGGAAAGATCTTTCTATTGGCGCCAATATTTTAGTGAAGTCGGCTTTGTCTGATGAATTTTCAGAAGCTACAGGGTTATATTTTGATAATGATATTGGCCAGTTTTCGGCGCCACATCAAGATGCTTTGGATGTTCAAAAAACAGCTAAGTTAACTGAAGCAATAAAAAGTATCGTGTAATGACCAGCGCTTACGGCGTATAAAAACAAAAAGGTCAAGCGCTAGTGCTTGACCTGGGGGTGAAAGCGCTTTAGTTATTATGTAACGGCGTTTTTCAAGCTAGTTGTCACTACTTGACTAATTATCAAGCAACTTGTTTTTCTGGGTTCAGGTGAACTTCTCCGATTGCTTCGCAGTTGCGTATTTTACCTGACCAACGCTCTGGTTTTGCTTGACGATGCGCCATCAACACTTTGGCTCTTTTCCTTAAAATCTCCGTATCCTTTCCACTATGTCGTTCAGAAGGTGTCACGTAATTCAGGCGACTATGCTTATGCTCGATGTTGTACCCGGTGATTTTCAAGCTACTTGTCGCCTGTTAGTTAATTTTTAAGCTGCTATAAAACCTTTACCCTCAGCTTTTACGTTCGATGGATTTAAGTAAACTGAACCCACCGGTTCCATATTCTTTATGTCGCCACTCCAGCGTTCTGGATGTCGTTTTTGTGCCTTTTTATAGACGATAACTCGGGCGGATAAAATCTCAATATCTTTGCCTGTATGACGTTCTTCTGGCGTCACTAACTTTATACCGCTATGTCTGTGTTCAGTATTATACCAACTCACAAATCCTTCTACCCAGCACCGCGCTGCGGTGATATTTTCAAACGCTCTTTCTGGGTATTCTGGTCGATATTTTAAAGTTTTAAATAGCGACTCTGAATACGGATTATCGTTACTTACAGAAGGACGACTTAACGAAGGCATTATCCCTAACTCCTGTAGTGTCGCCAACATAGTCGCCCCTTTCATTGGTGATGGGATCGGCTTGGCTATCTTCATGAGTGTGCTGAAATAGCTTGTCGGTCGTGGTGACAATATTTTCAATCTCACTACTGCCTTGTGCTTTCAGCAGTGGCAGTAAGTTGATAAGTAACCCCTGATTAGGCAGTAGCTCACCGGCTTGTTTTAATTAAGTAAGGGCGACACGAGCAGGAATACAGGCTTTAAGGATGGGAAAGATTTCAGCCAATTGCCCTAGTTCGCTGTCTAGCGGTCAGGGCGGCAAATGGTTGTAGGCTTGGTCAGCATGCCATTTCATGTTTAAAAACCTTATCATATCGACACAAATAGAGTGTGTAGTTTATCTTACGGAAAGATACGCCCGCATCGCGGAGACTTTGAGCGGGTATTTTCATAAACTGCTCTGGGGTGGTTTCTTCCATTAAGCCAAGAGCACGCCCCGTTATTGTCGTAGCAGCTTTGGTGTATAATTGTTGACTTATTATTGTAAATAAAAAAGCGTCAAAACCTCTCTGGCGTACACGTACCTCTGGCATTCCCAGTTCGGTAAATGCTTCTTTTACATCTCGGTCTATATGACTAAGTTGCTGCATGCCTTGAAGCACGGTCTGATGATCCATATGCACCCTAATTTGTCATTGATTTGGCAAGGGCTGATTTCATTCGATGCCATAAGCGGCCATCGATAGCGGATAACCCGAACGCTATTAACACCATGCCCAATATATGAATCATTTCCAGAGATTCATTCAGGAATAATGAGCCGAGCAGAACAGCAGAGATTGGCACAAGTAGTGTTACCAGCAATACATTTGTTGCGCCTGCCAGCTCAAGAATCCTGAAATAGAGAACATAAGCTATCGCCGTGGACGCAACTGCCAATCCAACTATAGCCATCCATGTGTTCATGCTTGTATTGTCCGCATCGATAGCACCATCTACAAATAATGCAATAGGCAATAATATGAGTGTTGAAGCCGTTACCTGTCCCGCGGCAGTAATTACAGGGTTAACTCCCAGTGATTTGAATCTGCGTCCATATACCCCAGCAAATGCGTAAGATATGGCTGCACCAATAATGGCAAGTTGCGCCAACAAATTACTTTCGTTACCTAACGCGGGCACACCTATCATTACCGCCACACCCACAAAACCGAGGACAACGCCGATTAGTTTTAACGGTGTTGGGCGTTCATCAGGCAGAAGAATACCTGCTACCACTACGGTAAATATCGGTGTGGCAGCATTTAGGATTGAGGCCAAGCCTGATGCAATCTGTGTTTGCCCCCATACAATTAAAGCAAAGGGGATAACATTATTCAGTAAACCCATCCCTAAGAATGAAGCCCAGACTTTCAAGCTTTTTGGAGGACGCAAGCCAATCATCATAGCTATCCCCCATAACGTAAATGCCGCAATTCCTACTCTAAGTGTCACTATGGTTAATGGAGGAAGGTCATTGACCGCTACGCCTACAAAGAAGAAAGATCCGCCCCATAAGATGGAGAGTAAAAGGAGCATAGCCCATACTTTTGAGTTCATAGAGTGATTAATGGTCTGTGTCATAGTCGAGATAATCCGTGTTATTCATCTTTAACTGCATATTAGCGACAGCGTTAACCTTAAAACATCCGAAAATTGCGCCACATTAAAAACAGAGGATGGATCTACAATCGCTAATTAATCAGCAAGAATCGGATGGTATCATCAAGCTTGGTGTGATGAGATCGCAATGAAACCCGTTAGACAGTGAGCGCAGTTATGCCAAAGTTACCTGAAAATGAAATGAAAAATGCGGTATCGCAGAGAGATAGCACTTTCGACGGAAAGTTTTACTATGGCGTTATTACCACTGGCGTGTTCTGTATGCCTTCCTGTTCAACCAAAGCAGCAAACCCAGAAAACCTGAGATTCTTCTTTGATATCGAATCAGCAATGCAAGCAGGATTTCGTCCTTGTAAGCGTTGCAATCCAGTAGGGCAGGATGATCGAACCCTTAAGCTCATTGAAGTCGCTCGCTATATAGAGCGTCATGCCGAAGATAAAATAACACTTACTCAATTAGGTGATATCGCGGGTCTTTCACCTTCCCGATTACAACGCATTTTTAAAGAAATGTTTGGTGTGTCACCCAAGCATTATCAGGATGCAGTACGCATGCGAAAGTTTAAGCGTTCATTAAAAGAAGGAGAAGGTGTGACCGATGCCATTTATTCATCAGGCTATGGTTCAATAAGTCGAGTATATGGTGAGGCAACCCGAAATATAGGCATGACACCGAAAGCGTACAGGGCAGGAGGAAAAGGTGAAATTATCCATTATGCGTGTCGAGAGACTGCACTTGGGTACATGATAATGGCTGCGACAGATAAAGGGGTATGTTCAGTACAGTTTGGTGATGACAAAGATTCTCTGCTAAGCCTGCTGTCTGATGAATTTCCTAATACTCAATTGAAGCTTTCTGCGGCACAAGACGCACCAGAGTTGGATAACTGGATGTTGGCTTTAGATAAGCATATTAGTCAGGGCGCTCCCAGACCCGATGTACCACTTGATATCAGAGGTACGGCATTCCAAATCAAAGTATGGCAATTTCTCCTAAGCATCAAAGAAGGTGACGTGATGAGTTATGGTGAGGTTGCAGAACATATTGATAATCCGAAAGCGGTTCGCGCTGTAGGAACCGCTTGTGGCAAAAACCCAGTTGGTATTCTTATCCCCTGCCACCGAGTATTACGAAGCGACGGTTCTTTAGGTGGCTACCGTTGGGGTTTAGAACGTAAGCGAACTTTGTTGGATATGGAAAGAACAAGGCGTTAACGGGTGTATTTCAACTCAGATAGTCACTAGGGTAAATTGCGAATTGAATACTCTCTCGTAATTCTCGCATAAAGTAAATCTAGTGGTATTGGTGGGAATGGACGGTTTTGTCCAGCTTCGTGCGTCTGTCCTTAGCTAACAGAAGAAAATATCCCATGACCACTTTCTCCCAGAAATGAGCAAACCAGCGTTAGATTTCCTGTATGGAGAGTCACTACTCGCAGCGACTCCTTTTTCGGCTGACAAAACACGTTGGGGACAGGTCAAGGTTGAAAATACTTATGGAAGCATGGAATCAACCAATCAAAAATTAGACATTGACGATACGGTTGTTTGGTTTTAATGCAAAGTATTCTTCTAAAACGACCAGAATGAATAATACGTTCAAAGGTGAATCGAGAGGTTCGCCTTTTTAGTTTCTAGTTTTTTTCTTTACTACCTCTATCAAGTTACGCCAACACATTCGATAAAGTATTCCTTCAAATGTCATTCGATGTTCAGTTTTATCGTAAATACGACCTGTACTTTTCATAACTTGGAGTAGCAGTTCCCATCGAATATCAGTTAGTATTGTTCTTGGGGTACTGTCAACTTATCTAAATAAGACGTCAAAACTCAA
>NZ_JAWMPW010000045.1:0-10752 GCF_033101115.1 Vibrio sp. TH_r3
GTGCTTGGTATCTTAGGCGCGTTATGTGCAGGGCTATTTATTGGTTTGATGAACGGGATCTTTGTAACTAAAGTGCGAGTGAATGCTTTGATCGCAACCTTGGCCATGATGGAAATCGTTAGAGGCGGCGCGTACATTATTTCTGGTGGTAATGCGGTTGGTGTTGTTAACATGAATTTCTTTATGTTAGGACAGTCGACCATCCTAGGACTACCAACCCCTATAGTGATTACCATTATTTGTTTTGTTGTTTTTGGCTTCCTGCTCAAAAATACAGCCTATGGTCGCAACGCTCTAGCTGTCGGAGGCAATTCTGACGCTGCAAATTTAGCAGGCGTAGATGTCGACAAAGTGCGCATTGCCAATTTTGCCATACAGGGTGCGGTTTGTGCGGTGGCGGGCATCATTTTGGCTTCTCGTATTACTAGTGGACAGCCAAATGCATCATTGGGGTTTGAGCTAAGTGTTATTTCAGCTTGCGTGCTCGGTGGGGTTTCACTTAATGGTGGTAAGGCAAGTATAGTTGGTGTTGCGATTGGTGTATTGATCATGGGGACGGTGGAAAATGCACTCAATCTTCTTAATGTCGACTCTTTCTACCAGTATTTAGTGCGTGGTGGCATACTGTTGTTAGCGGTTGGAGCGGACCAATATCGACAGCGACTTGCTGAAAAAGGTTAATTTCACTGGAATAAGAGGTACATATGATTAAAGGTATGAACAATAAATCAGTTCGCAGTTTCAATTCGAAACAGGTTATGCGCCTTTTATTCCAGCATAGAAAATTATCTAAATCACAACTGGCCGCTAAGCTAGAATTGAGTATTCCTGCTTTAAGTAAAATATTGAATTATTTGATCGACTTAGAACTGGTTGAGCATATTCAGGTGATACATTCAGGACGAGGGAACTCTACTGGAATGTATCAAATGACACAGAATACGACACCGATTTTGTGCCTCCACATCACACCTTATCGAATATCAACAACAGTACTGAATGGATTAATGGACCCAATTGTTGATTATCGCACCATCGAGATAAATCCTACCCATCCATCAGAGTTAGTTGCATCAGTATTTGAGATTTATCGACAATGTATAAAAGACACTGGTAGTTCGAAATTTAAAGTTGCAATGGCGCTACATGGCCAGGTTGATACGCGATCTGGAACATCAGTCTTGATGCCACAAGCAAAGTGGTCTGCACCTATAGATTTCAAATACTTAATAGAAGAGGAGTTTGGTGCTGAAGTTCAAGTAGATAACGATTGTGTCATGTTAGCGTTGGCAGAGAAATGGTTAACGAAAGACCACCCTAAAGATTTTTGCGTTATTAATGTTGACTATGGGATTGGTTCTTCATTTTTGGTAAACGATAAAATATTTCGCGGCGAATTGTTTGGCAGTGGACAAATAGGGCATTCTATTATTGACCAAGATGGACGAAAGTGTTGTTGTGGAAGATATGGTTGTTTAGAAACCTTATCTTCAACTAAAGCGATTACATCGGAAATTCGTAAAACTTATAAGACTAATCCTAATCATGGACACAATGCCTCGCAAATTACCTTTGAAGATGTGGCGAGGCTTTTTCATTCTGGAGATATGATCACAAGGAAGACTGTTGAAAAAGCAGCTACTTCATTTGGTATCAGCTTATACAATTTTCTCGTGACTTTAAGTGTTAACGACATAGTTATTTATGGTGATATCAAAGATCTAGGAGATGAGTGGTTAAATATTGTTAGAACTATAGCATTATCTAATCCATTTGAAGTTAATACGAATGCGCTTAAAGAGCAAAGAGCTTCAATTCGATACGGTGAGTTGCCAGACAGTCGTTTATTAAATGGCATAGGCTTCTTATATATAGAGTCGCTAATAGACACATTTTAAATTATCTCGTTATTTTCAATAATTTTGTAGTGTAACCATCCCTTGATTTTACTTTCTCTAATACTGAATAGTATCCGAGCACTTAGTAATGGTAATTAACTGATGACTGATTAGGTTCGGTGATAGCGTGCTCACTTAACTCAGCTAAGTTTACGAGTCCATGTTTAATTAAATACTTGAGGCTGGAATACCAAACACCATATTAGATGTATAATCTGAAGTAAAAAGTGGCTTAAGAGTTTTCCAATATCAGTGGTTCATTACAATAATGACGCATACAAATATTCTACAAGCCGCATCATATCTACTTATAAATTAAATTCTAATGCTAGATTTCTAATTTTTTTTCGTTACTTGACTATTATTTTTTCCGTTTATAATGGTCTGACGGTAAACAAATTAATAGGAATCATAATGAACATATTCTACTCATTTAACACACTAATACTAGTGTCATTCTTAGCTTTTAAACTTCTACGTGGATTATTCAATGCAGGTTGTTGGATTGGTGATGGTCTGAGTAAAGGTATCAATCATATAGTGGCTATATCTAAGAAAAAAACTGATTCTAGATTAGAAAAGCGACTTAGCGAGTTTAAAGAACTGCGTCAACAACATAAGCAGTTGAATGAGCTTAAAGCAGCTAATAAAGCTAAGCAACGAAGAGAAAACTGAAAGTGAAAATTGATGTAAGATGTCCTATTTGACTTAAATTTTCTAATCAGTGTAGTGTTGAATAGGCAAGCATTTTTGGTTCGAGCAATTAGATAAAAGGACCTTCCAGAGGGTACTGTCAAGTTAACTAATGCTATGGCAGTATTTCCATATGAGCATATATAAAAGACACAGATTTCCTCCGGAAATTATCCAACACACAGTCTGGTTATACTACCGTTTTAGCTTGAGTTTTAGGGATGTAGAAGACCTACTAGCAGAACGAGGCATTACCGTAAGCTACGAAACTATTCGGTATTGGTGCAACAAATTCGGACGTATCTATAGCAAACGTCTCAAGAAAAACGCCGGTCGATTTGGTGATACGTGGTTCATGGACGAGGTGTATATTAATATTCGTGGTGAGCGCCATTACCTTTGGCGAGCGGTAGACCAGGATGGTGATGTTATCGATATTCTCATCCAGAAAAAAAGAGATGGAAAGGCAGCCAAGCGTTTCTTCAACCGCTTGTTAAAGAAAAATCAAGGAGTTAGGCCTTGGAAAATAGTGACAGATAAACTTCGCAGTTATAATGTTGCTCACCGAGAGCTTGTTCCAGAATCAATTCACGACAATAGCAAGTATCACAATAATCGGTGTGAGAATTCTCATGAACCAACGAGGGTGAGAGAGCGGCAAATGCGAAAATTCAAAAGTAGGGCACATGCGCAGCGCTTCCTCAGTATGTTTTCGTTTGTTTACAACGTATTCAATTTGCAAAGACATTTGTGTCGAGCTGAATTTTACAAAAGTCGAAGAACGGATGCTTTTGCCAAATGGCATGATATTACCGCTAGTTAATCTACTACTCGTCGAATCGTAGAGGCTAAAACCAGTTAACTTGACAGTACCTTTTTTTGGGTTTGTTTGGGCTCATTACTATCTGTCGCGGCAATGGGAGGCCATTCATATAGCATGACACCGTAAAAAAATCGTGAATAATATTTGGCAATGAAAATACACTATGTACGTTGCCATTTATACTTGTCGAATTCACTCGCAAATAAATAAAGCTGACCTTATTTTATGTAAAGTTCACTTTCGGTTCACTTATGAATACTTATATGCTCTGGAATTAGTGATAAATAAAGTTTTGGCTGGCTTATGTCATAGATGTGGCTAACAACAATAGATATAGCGAGCATCAATGAAAGAACGCAGACGTACAGAGATGGATTAGTAGGATTGGACTTTGTTTCTTGTGTTTATTGGGTTTAGAGAGTGAGTAGATAGCTAGATTATTTGGATGAAAACAAGCCTTTAAAATACGAGTACATTACTCAGGATGTTTAACGCTATTTCATTTAAGGAGGCAATAACCCAGGTTGTTATTATTGGATAAAAAATGGTGACAAGGTATTTATTATGAATGATGACTTTGCGTAATAATGTTCAAACACTTCATTAAATAAGAGTCGACACTAAGATATATTTTTATGCTAACTGAAGATAAAAAAGCCAACAAAAAAAAGCAATGCAAACGCCAGGTTTTTTGTGGAATATTCTTTAGTTAATTTTCCACAAAAACAGCCATTTTTTATAAGTAAGAAAAACAATAGTCAATAAATGTTCGCAATATTATCTATGTAGAGGAGGCATTTTGTACAGCACTTCTCACCCACCTCAACCGACAAACTAAAGTGAGCACACATAAAGTAAAATCCGGGACAGGATAATAGATAACATTTAAGTAAATTATCATTTTAAATGGGTACATAAGAACGCTCACAGAAAGCACGAGTTATAGAGGAATGCCTAGCGCAGCGTGAGCGCAACGAGTGATTCAAGTTCTTGGCAAGGATTGGAAATCATTCTTTGCCTCAATCAAGGAGTGGCGCAAACACCCTGACAAGTTCAATGGACGACCAAAGCTTCCTAATTACGCAGAACACCAGAAAACATTCATTGTTGGAAGAAACGGGTTCAAAGTAGAGAACGAAATGGTTCATCTATCTGGTTCTGGCGTATTAATTTCGACCATATCCCAACACACGGCGAACGTGGGGAGAAGTCATTTAGTGCTAGGTGCGTAAAGCGTGGTTTGTATAAATCATCTTGCGAAAAGCTACTTAACGCCGATGTAAACGGATGCTTGAATATCACTAGAAAAGAATTCGGAAACGACCTCCTGAGAGGTCTATTCCGTATTCGATAGCGGCTGTGTGTTCCAGCCGATGCGAGTCACTTGCATTAGAATTGGTGAGTTTGGCTCATGAGTCAAGGCTACACCAAGAAGCATCCACTACAATCTCTGATTTAGTGGCGTGTAGTTCACGTAAGAGATATTTCATAAGGAATTAATCGTCAAAAACCAATAGCCAAAAATTATAAGGCATTGAAATATATGTAATCAATTACATTCGTAAATGTAAAAAATAAAAAAACTATAATTAAGGGTAACGCAAATAGCTACAATAAATTTATGGACGAGATTAATGTTATAAAAACTATAATAATAACAGCATCTAAAACATATTTAACATTAAAAATTTTAAAGGATCAAGCAGCCAGTTATTATTTTCTAATAAATGTAAGTAGCTGCTTGATCCTAGAGAGTATCTGAACCTAACAATTGAATGTTAGGTTCATTTAATTAGTCGTTGTTACTGTCGCGAGCATCAAAGTGATAATCAACATTCACGATAGCACGATAAGAAATTTCGCCACGTGCTTCTGAGAATTCTTCGATAGTAACAGCAGTATCATCTAGTGTAATGTTGGAAACAACATTCTCACCGATAGGCGCTAGTTTAAAGCGTAATTCAGAACCACTTGCCGTGTGTAACGCGTCTGAATAATCGAAGCCAGCTTGATATGCTGCTGCTTTAGAGTTAAAGCCGTCCGTTTGTAGGTTTGCTTCGCTGTATACAGTATGGTTACCAGCAAATGCTGTTGTGCTGAGAAGAGCGGTAGCGGCTAAAACAGTTAATTTTTTCATTTTTTACCCTTTAAAGTGTCTGTTAATAATGAGTGACAACTTGGTGGAGTAACCTCCCGTCTCACTCGATGGAAGGATTATCAACTATTTTCGTGTGACTTACATCACATAAAAATACAATTCATTATGGAGTATTTAGCATCAATAAAATGAAAGCTTTTAGAACTTAGTGTTTATTAACCTCAGCTGCGGATAAGAATAAAATTTGAACTAAATGCCCAAGTCACGAGCTGATCGTTTGATGAAAACAACAAACCGCAAGGACTCGGGCATGGGTAATTTAGAAGCTATCTACACGGATGTCGATGATTTATACATCAGGGAAAAACATCTTATTGAGACAGGAGTAACGCAAAGGCGACGACCATCTAAATTATCTACCAGCGAAGTAATGACGATAGTCATTGCCTTTTATCGCTCTGGTTATTGCGACTTTAAATAACAATATATTCTTATTAAGTGTGTAATGTTTAACTTCCCACATTCAAGATTAAAAAACGCCAATGCTCTTCGCGCTACCACTGCAACGATTTATCACCTTTACTAAAAAGTCTAGTCGTTAATTTTATATGCAATCAACAGTGTGATATAATCACATTTATATCACACTGTTGCAACGGAATTGAATATGTCAGCCGCAAATTTGCCAGCACTAAAGAAAAGTCAAGTGACGCTGTCACATTTAAAATCTCAGGATGATGTCTCTAATGAGTGGCAGGAACAAAAAGAAAAATTACATCGCTTTAAACTTCAACTTCCAGATTTAAGCCAAAGTTTTGCACCTGATTGGAACAAATTACCAGAAGTATTAAATAATTTAACTATATTCGAAGAAAATCGGGGGGGCTACAGTTCACATACTTTAAAAATGCTCTCATTTGTCATCCGAAAATGGGACGAATATTGTAAATCAGAAGAAATCTATAGTTTCCCTATCAATGACGTTATTTTATTGAACTGGTTCAAAGCTTTGAAGTTAAAGTTCAATATGAAAATTAATACACTAAAACAATATAAAGCCCAAATGAGTTTATTCCATAAAATCATGGGGGTTGATGACATAACGAAAACATTAAGAATAGCTCATTTTTTTAAGTCCCTTCCGAAAGATGAAATGGAATTAACAGGCAGTCAGGTCATTGAACTACAAGCTAAGCCTTTTCGAAAACAACACCTAGAACAATTAATGAAATTATGGGGTAATGAAAAAGTTGCAATACCCTATCGAGATTTAACCGTTTTAACTGTCGCTTACGGCACACTACTTCGAGAAGGTGAAATTGGTAACATCAGAAAAAAACACGTTAAAATACTTGAAAATGGGGATATAAACATTGAACGCGTCACATCTAAAACGTCGATAAGCCCTGAACCTAAAAGGTTAACAGGCCGATTTTCAGTGATATTCAAACGATACTTAGCAACTTATTGTGGCTCATTGGATGACGAAGATTTTGTTTTCTGTTGGATCACAACAAAAGGAATAAGACCAGGAGGCTACCGACAAACTCCAATGTCAGGTATGACAGTTGACCGAATATACCAACGAGCTCATAAAGTATTAGAAGAGCGTGGTGATGTTATGATTTCAAAGGATTCCCAACGTAATATTTGGAGTGGTCACTCTAGTCGCGTTGGCGCTCTTCAAGATGGTTATATGTCAGGTTTAAGTCCGACTCAACTCATTCAGTTGGGTGACTGGAAAAATAACGAGATGGTTTTTCGTTATTTACGTGCACTAGACAACAATGACAGCCCTAATTTGTTATTGCAAAATTAAGCGTTTATTTTATCAAATATATTCAACTACGACTCATCATCGATTGGTTCCCAGCTCAATCCCGAGGGCAGGTTACCATATTATAGAAGGTTAATAAGCGTAGTGTTTACTAACTTTTTTGTATCTGGTCAGGTAAGCCCCGATCACGCACTCTTCTCTGTCTTCTTTCAATACTCATCCGAATACTACGCTATTACCAAATATGCCATTCTGGCTGATAAAACTCTCTCATAGAGAACAAAGAGAGGTATTGAACTTTCAAACCAACCATAAGTAACTTAAATTGCACTTATAGATAATTTTTTATACAGTCACTACAAAAGTGAGTTATAGTGAACTTATATATTAAGACGAACCCAATAACGACAAAAGTACATTAAAAGGCACTTATGAAAAAAGGGAAGAGGGTAAAGGCACAACGTATGCCTGATTTGAATACCGAGTTCAGTATGGAAACGCTGGGGAGAGCTATTCGCTCAAAGCGTACCGATAGAGGTTGGCGTATTGATGATCTCGCTTCAAAAGCTAACTTATCTCGTCGAACAGTCATGAAGGTAGAAAAAGGCGATACCAATGTCACCTTTGCCAATGTCCTCATCCTCATGGATATATTAGGGTTGTCGTTACGCCTTATCGACTTAAACCTATTTGTTTGTCCACATAACCAAATAACCTCCGAAGCTGAGAACAACGTGAGAAGTAATGAGGACGGTTGGTATGAGTAAGTTACAACAGTTAGACGTGTTTATCGGTACGAATACCAAAATTGGTCGTTTGATTCTTCCGGTCGGAACAGAAACAGAGTTCTCATTCATCTATGAAGATGAATGGAAACACACGGGTTTCCCCATTTCACCACACATCCCTTTCGATGATCAGGCTTCGCCACGTAGTATCGAGAACTATCTCAGAAATCTCCTTCCTGAAGGAGAAGCCTTTGAAGAGATGATACAAACCACCACTATTTCCAAAAGCAACACGTTCGGGCTGATTCGTAAGCTTGGTGCGGAAACATCAGGCGCATTATCTTTTCGAGTTCCAGACTCAGAACCTGGGGAAACCAGTTTTAGATCTGTACCTGATGATGAACTAATAGAACGACTAGAGCGAAATCTAGCGCCACTAGTGTATTGGGACGGTAAGGTCCGCCTTTCGGTTGCTGGTGTTCAAAACAAGTTAAACTTACTTAAGCGCGGTGATGAATGGGGGTTTGGTGAAGGAAAATTAAGTTCGAACTACATTCTAAAGTTTGAAAGCGGTAAAGCACCGTGCATTGCTGTTAATGAGTTCTTTTGCATGACATTAGCTAAACTAGTAGGTTTGGACGTCGCTAATGTTGAGTTAACTCGCATTGGGAAGACTAGGACACTGATCATAGAGCGGTTCGATCGTACATATATTGAGGCTCGTGATGTCGTTCAACGAAAACATGTGATTGATGGCTGTCAGGCAACTGACTTACCTCCTAGTTACAAATACGAGCGTCAGAATGGGGATGAAGGTGATGGTGTATATATGCGTGATGGCGTTTCTTTCCTACGCCTACTGAGCGTCAAAACCATAGACACGGTAATCACCAACCTGAAACTTACCCAATGGATGCTCTTTAATCTAGCAACGCTAAACTACGATGCCCATGGTAAAAATATTAGCTTTTTCGTCACCCATAAAGGCCTGGAACTGACCCCTTTTTATGATTTAGTCAACATAGAAGCCATCGCTCAAGAGGGAGCAAAATGCAACTCACGAAGCGGTAAATTGTCTGCTGATGAGGGACGTGCCGCCAGTATCCCTCAATATTTTGCAATGTCGATAGGAGATTGGGAAAGCGAAGACTTTCAAAATCCGCCGAAAGGTAACTTCAAACGCCCGATCACCAGCTATGATTTAGCTGAATTTGGCGCTCTGCTCGGCTATTCAGGCACCAAAATGGCTTCCATAATGGTAGAAACCGTTGGTGCTATAAAAAATGGCCTGAAGGAAGCGATTAAACTTACCGAAGCTCAAAGAATCGACGATAGGGAACGTGAACACATAAAACTATGCGTCACACTCATCCAAACAGAGTGTGAATACTTGCTAGATCAAGCCGATAGTGTGCCAGAAATGAGTAAGCTTCTTTAATGGCAAATACAGGGCCTATAGTAAGCAATTTATAAATTATTTTTGGACAATTTCTACTCACAAGTACCTATCTATTCGTCATTCTGTTTAACTAAAAGGCGTCTATCAAGTCGGTGGCTATTCACCCCCCACGAAAAAACTAAAAGTACACCGATAGGAAATAAGTATTTCGTTTCAAAATTAAACTTAGTGTTGCCCAATGGCTAGTAGATAAGAATCAAAACCTACCCCCACTAATAATTTTTGAATTAAGTGAGCTACATGAACACTATAAGAACCTTAATGAGCGCATAGATTCACAAGCAGACAAAGTCGAGAGAATTCTTGCAGATAATGAGCAGATGAAGCAATTGCAAAGTGTTCCTGGCATTGGTCCAGTGATAGCAAGCGCTTGTCTTTCTTCTGTTGGTAACCCCTGTGATTTCAAAAACGGTCGAAATTTTGCGGCATGGATCGGACTTGTTCCTGTTCAATATTCTACGGGCGGTAAGTCAACGCTACTTGGAATATCGAAACGAGGAAATAAAGAACTGAGGACCCTATTTATTCATGCTGCAAGGTCTATTTTATGGAGAGACAAGTCAGTCGAAAAATACTTCGGCTCGTGGCTTGTAGAGCTTAAAAAACGAAAACCCTTTAACGTGGCAGTGGTAGCACTAGCCAACAAAATAGCCCGTATAGCGTGGGCAGTATTAGTTAGTAAAAAACCTTTTGAAATAAGAACATAATCAGAATTTGCAATGAGAGTAAAAGATGACACAACGGTTAGACCACCAGACTGAAGACCTGTTGCCCCAAACAGCAACTTAAAATGCTTTTCGTTTTGTGAGGACAGTCTGGCGCACACCTCATCATAGAGCTGAGACTAATAACAGTCTCTAATAGACTCTGGATATATTAGCGCAAATCAGCTCGTTATTTTGAACTCTACTTGCAATAACGGGACGTACCATATATTGGGGCAGTAATCATTCAGAGCAGAAGTCTGGATTGTGTTTTTCCCAAAACAACGACCATTGTCCAGTAAACAGATAGCCAAATAAGTATTGTATTTTATTATCGATACATTTACCTTCACTATGTATTAAAAACTAGATATAACAATCTTTATAATGTATGCAAAATTAGATACTATTAACATTGTGATGTATTTAATTAGGGATACATAGTTATGAAAAAATCCGGTGTCTATGCCGTTGCACTCAAGCAATTCAAAGCAAAAATTAGCGCTTTACTCAATTTATCTGTGCCTAAACCACCGAAAAATGGTTGGGTGCGCAGTATCCGTGAGGCCTTG
>NZ_JAWMPW010000046.1:0-9495 GCF_033101115.1 Vibrio sp. TH_r3
TACCAAAACAATGCCTTCTTATTTTATTCCGAACAAGAGAACGAGGATCTTTGGCTCCAAATTCAAAGTAAGATTTCAAAACGATCCTTTTATAAATTTCTATATGACTTAACGGCTCTTTTGATTCTTCAAGAACTTTTGTAATCGCATCAATGATTCTCATGAAAGCTCCCAAAATGCCATATCACACATTTTCACAATATTCTTAGCCCCATCAATATAGAGGCTATAGTGTTTATCTAACTTCTGAATCGTATCCATCAGCCTATCCTGTTCAGTCTTATCATTGACGCTAAACATCGCTTTAATATCTTGTGGCTTAATCTTAGCCACGCGGTGAATCACCCAGGTTAGGATATAACTTGAGTAGTCATTCTCTCCGGTTTGGAAATGAGTAATATCCTGAGTTGATAGGATCACACCCACCCCATACTCACGCCCCTCTTTTAGGATCTTCCGTAGGCTCGGGAAGTTCTGCGACATAAAGTTATCCGCTTCATCTACCAAAATCATCTTAGTAATTTGCCGGTAGTCACCCTGCACCTCAGGTTTACCTTTCTTTTGCATCTGTGAGTAGAAAAGGTCTAACGTAAGTGCAACAACAAGATTTTGAATTTCTGAAGGGTAGCCAGCAAGTTCAACTACCGTGATACCATCAACCAAGTCATAAAGACTGGTACATTTGATGTTATCGTCTTCAAAGATCTCTAGCTCATACAAGCTCTCAAGTGCCGCATATAGAGAATCTTCATCTGGTTCTGTTTCAATGAACAAATCCCAAACCTCAGAAATTGTCGGAGCTGGTTTTGACCAAGTACTTCGATCAGCTTTACGAATACCAGCCAGTTCATAGGCTTCACTCACCAATTTACGTAAACGCAGTTGCTGCTTTTGCCCTAAGCCAAAAGCTTTACCCATGGTTTCAGAGAAACCACGCGCAGTATGTACAGGCAACATTGGAGTATCACCAAATAGGCTTAGTGGGTTATATGGCAATTTATGGAGATTAAACTTCTTCCCTGCTGTTGCCTTCTGAAACTTATCGTCTACATAATCTGATTTATAGTCGAAAATGAGTATGCCAATTGGAACACCGTTCACATTGTCTGCCTCATTGCGGTAAAGCTGTGTAATTACAGATTTAGTAAACTGAGTTTTACCTGTACCCATTGTGCCAATAATACCAGTATTGGTATTCATAAATTTAGCGGTGTTGGTCGGTTCCCAGTTTAAGGGGGCTTGTGTTAGAGCATCGTGGCCAAACAGCACAGTCAAGTTGTTGTTAGACTGAACTTTCAATGCTTCTCCCACTGGCACTCCTTGTTGCTCAACGGTGGCCTCTACAGGTTTCATTGATTCTACAATTTCAGGCTCATCAGATACGGCCACTAATGACTGTGGCGCTTCTTCAGCTAGTTGTACTAATCGAGTTTCGTCACTCAGCACGTACTCGCTTGGTACGTGACAAAGTTTAACAACATCTAATCCACTAAGCACCTCTTGCAGCGGTGTTTCCACCAATCGCGGAAGTAATCCCATTGGCAGATCTACTTTTAACACCCCTTCCATCATTTGGTAATCGGGTTGTAAGCAACCTGCCCCTTCAAGGTGGCTAACGACAAAGCCCTCTGGGTATTCTGCAATTTGGCCAAGTGAGTAATCACCTCTTAGCCACTCTTCTTTATTAGCAAGTAAGCTATCGAAATAATCATCAGCAAAAACCTTGTATAAACGATACTTGTCGACTTGCATCAATACTTGACGCACAAAAAGACCACGGTAAAGCTTACTTGCTAGGTCATTATGACCTAGTAAGTCTTGGCTTAAGTAACGAAGTAGCTCTTTCGACTGTTTAACAGCTTTATTGTAATTTGGCACAGAACCTGTTTTCACTTCTACAGGTAACAGATACATATCTTGATCTTTAAAACCAACCAATAGCACATCGTCAGAGATCTCGCCTTTCTTGTAACCTTGAACATTGCGAGAAAACTCGCTATCTGACATTTTCAGCCCAATATTGCCCGAAACACGGATCATCTCAGCAACAGATAGCGGAACCCATGTAATATCTGAATCGTGTACTAGGCTAGTAACAAACTTATAGGCACCAATCACGCCTTTACGCTCTTTGTTGATTGTTGGGGCACATGTCATCATTTTAAGAAGCCAATCACCGTTAAATGCGTTGAACTCATTAATTTGACCACCGTCCCCTTGCTTTATGACTTTTTCAAATAAACCACGCTGTGCAGTAACAGTGATAGCGTCGTAACTTGAAGAGCTGGTGTACTGATCTGAATAGTGAATCAGTACCACATCTTCATTACTGTGGAAGAAGTCCAACGTCACTTTCGGATCAATTATAGTCGTCCAGATAGAGCTGTCGTAAGAACGTTCTAGTAAACCTTTAAAGTCTTCACTTACTGCAAGAGCGACCGCATTTGCGCCGTGATATTGAGTGTTCGGCTTGAGCGCAGGCTTTAACAAAGAGCCAACGTATTTTGCCATCATTAAGTGCACGTGATCTTGATAATCCGTTCCTTTCAAACCAAATCCAGTAAAGTACGAGTCTGATTTACTTTCAGAAGCATCACCAGTGAGTAGGCCATCACAAGCTATACCTGATGCCATGTCTTCAATTGCAATATCAGAACAATCAACTTTGTCGTTATTACGAAAAAAGGAAAGATGCGCATAAGACTGGCCATCTTTTTCGGCTTGGGCATTAGTAAACTTACTGTAAGTTAGGCGGGTGCGAAGAATATCTATAATGGTATCGGCGACCTCACGAACCTTACCCTTATTCAACTCTAGCCACTCTTTCAATTCATCGTAGTTGGAGGTTTCTGCGAATCGATCAAACGCATTAAACGATAACTTGTCATCATACAGATTGATATGAATCGATGCAGCCTGCTCTTGATTATTGCGGATATAGTCCACCAACCCCATGAATAGCTCATCAGCACTGTCTTGGTTCACTGCATTAACAATAATGCTCTTCTCCGAACCTGTGAATAATTGCCTGAACGCAGTTTGGAACTCGTCGATTTTCTCTTTCACTAGTTTACGAACGAAGGTAAGGGCGCTTTTTTCTTGGGGTACACTCTTAATCCAAAACGAGTTCTCTTTTACCTGCTGATTATAAGCAAATTTATGCTTTGGATGATAAACGTATGGCAACAAACCTTTTGGTGATAAGCGTTCGAAAGTGACATCAGGAAGCTTAGCAAAACTCTGATCATCGCGAATTGCATTTCTTAAGTTGAGGTAATAAGCCAAAATCAGCGGGTGAAAAGGTGAGTAATACTCTTCATCTTCAGATTGTACCAAACCAATTTTCAGCGCTACCTTTTGCTCTTGGGTCAACATACTGCCTGTTGGGATCGCTTCAAAATACGCTAAACAAGCGTCAACCGTATTTTGAACAAGCATTGTAAATTCATCACCCCAAGATGCCAATGATGGTGTACTGCGACGTTGTTCTAGGTAGTCAAAAAGCTCAACGTAAGAAGAGTACATTGCGTCATCAATTACTTGCAGATCATCAAGCTTAATCGCACTAGAGTCTGAAATAAACACAACTTTCTGGTTGATGAACTCTTCTTCCCAACGAAGTAACTTTAAGCGAACACCTGGTACAACGAACTCACTGTTATCAATGCCCACCTTGCCTTTTTTAGAATAAAACTCACCGTTATATTCGTCTTTAAATAATTTGTGATAACGACCTCTATTAATCAACAAAGGTAGGCTCAATGAATCAGTTGCTACAGCTCCTTCAACATTAAATTTAAGCTGGTTGTCACCCGATTTTACTGCGAAATTAATTTCATCAGCCTCATTAGCCAACGCTTCAAAATCCACTATAGAATAGTCTGCTAAATCTACAACTTGCATAGCATCAATCAGCGTACAAGATCTGCCCTCACTTGCTTTGATTTGTAGTTTGTTCTCTTCCATGTTTAAGGTTAAACGCTGTTTTGCAGGCGCAGGCTCTACTAAGAAGATATTTTTAAACGGCTCAATGTAGAAGTCACCTTTGCGAATAACTAAACAACGAAAATTGTAAACTTCAGATTTATTCTCACGCTTCAATGCCAAGTTAAAGAACAGAGGCTCGTGTTTATAAGTACCTTTTAAACTAGCTCGGGAAGTTTTAAAGCTATTATGCGTAGTAATCACTTCTCTTTTATTTAGCGCTTTCGCGGGTTGAATTTTGAATTGGCTCTTATCAAGGTTGCTAACACCTTGAAATATAAGCTTCAGTTCAAACTCATTCACACCTTCTTCCAATTCGATGATTAGATGGCGATCACGCATACCTGCTTTAGTTTCAGAACGATTACGCGCAATAATTGTCATACCATCACTTACTTGCTCCTCTTCAAGAACAAGCTGCTGCTGCGCATTGCGTTTTTTTTCTTGCAGGAATGCTTCAAATTCAACGTCTTTCCACGCATCCGTTTCTGAGAAGTTTTCTTTAATAAACTTCTCTCCGAATGACTTCAAACGATCTTGAAGCTGCCCACCAAAGTGCTCGACTTCAAAAGAGAGCTCTTCATAAAGTGAGCGGTTATCCTCAAGACGCTTTTTAATTTGCTTAGGATTACCACTCATTTCAGCTACAAGAGGGTCTTCAAACATGCCTAACTCATTAAATCGTAAGTCACCATCCTCAACAGCCTTATAAAGAGACTCAAAACCAAACATTGTTGCACCGTCTTCAAGAATGGCATCAAACTGAGCGTCAAGAAGACAGTTAGATACATCTCTGCCTTTGTCTTGCTGGTCAATTAACCCTTTCATTGCAGATTTAATCTTAGAAGCACTCCAAACCTGGCCGACCTGAGCCAAGTCATCTGCTGAATTTATCAAGGTATCGAGCAAGCTGTTGTGGATTATCACCAATGCACAACCTTTTAGATAACCCGATTGACTTGAAATCTCATCTCGTAAATGCGAAATATAGTTCTCAGTGAAGCCATCAAATTCAGCTGGGTTTTCACTATGAATAACTGGTACGATTTTGCATCCAGATAGCTCAATAAATGGCAACTTAATATCATTAGTTGCATCAATACTACTTTCTGATTGCGCTGTCATGGCCTTATATAAACGCATGCTATTTTCATTATCTGGCGACTTAAATTGATAGCGGAAACCTGCCTTAATGTGTGTTTCAGCATTCGCTAAAAACTGCTCTACTAGAAAGGTCTCAAATGGTTTTACGGACATACACTGCATCTCCACTATCACTCATGCGCTCTATGTTACCAATGCGCTCATAGAATTTAATTAGTTCTTGTTCTGTTTGCTTATCAACAAAAATACCACGTTGCTCTAAGGCGGCGATCAACTCGTGAAAACGAAGTTTGTCCTTTTCTCCAACAACAAGGTTGGTCAATAAAATGATGTAGTCTTGGTTGAGTACTAATACTCGACCACTACGACCTCGACTTTGAATAAAGTGAGATGCCAAGTATTTTTCGATTTCCGATACATACTTCTTATTGATATTGAAACGTTCACCGAGACTAAACTGTGCTAATGCCAACTTCATTACATTACCTAACCAATCAAGTGCAGAATCTGATTCATCGAAAACCGTATCTAGATGTCTTTGAGACTTAAATGCGCGAGCAAAGTTTTCCAAATTCTCTTTTAAGTATGGAGATTTTGATTCTTGAATACCCTTCGATATTTCCCACAATGGTAATTTTGTTACTTTTTTGTCGCCGACTCCCGGCTGCAATAACTCTAACATAGTCAACATCGGAAATAATCTAGTGGCAGATTCATTGAACAATTTATAGCCATGATTCTTAATGTGGGTACGTTCGTTACTTGCACGCTCGTAATCCATAATGAAATACAATGGCTTAGCAACTGGCTCTTGCCCATTCCGCCAGTCCGTTAGAGTTAAACTCAACTGTGCGGTATAAGTAAAACCATAGAAAGACAAGAACGACTCAATTTCGCTGAGTAAATACTTGGGGCGGCTTGCCAAAAACTTCAAGTCATCACGAAATGCCTTCGAAAGATAAGGTAAATACGGTTTCTCACTCGCTTGTAATGATGAGTCAGGCTTCATTTTTCCACGCAAAGTAGAGAGCATCTCACGCTCAATAAAGTTTAGCTTCGCATCAAACTCTTCAACTCGCATGTTCTGAAGTAAGTTGGTAAACATAGAAGCAACACGCGAATCACTCGTTGCAAACTCACCTTTTTGTGCACGAAAGAGAAGGAGTTCTGGACTAACGGAAAAGATGTCTTTGTCATCAAAATACATCTCCTTTAGCACTTTCCAAAATTCTTCTTCACCGAGTTTTTCTTCAAACGCAGTTTGGCAATCAGCCATAAACTCTTCGTAGCTATAACCTTCTACTTTTTTACGTAAAAGTCCACGCAAAACTAAACCGATCACCGCATCAATATCAAAATCATTACCTTTGGTTCGAATAGGTAGGTAGCTGCTTAAGCTATTTTTATTTGGCACTTTTTCCGCGGTTTGTGGCAACGTTGGATTAAATGGTTGGGTGTAATTATCCATTATCATTTTATAAACCACTCACTTCGAAATATTCATCGTCTTCATTCACGACCTTATAGCGTTTGTCGTTTTTCAAAATAAATAGGGTGTGTTTTTCATTGGCTACTGTAATGATTTGTTCAATCACTTCATCTAACAAAAGTACCGCATTCTTGTCGTGTTTGTTTGGACGGTACCCTTGGTTAATTTTTTCCAACAGCTCAAGTAAATTAATACTAATAGGCATAGGTAGAAGTGAATGATCGTCTACTCGAATATGAGCGTTGAACGTGCCGATTTTACTCACAGCTTGCGTTTTGATAGATGAGAAGTCAGGTTTAACCTCTAGCTCAACCGCAGTCTTAAAACCGTTATATTCAGAGATAAAAAACTGGTCTTTATCAAGAGATGGAGAGTTGCGATTACAATAACGATGTACCGCTGAAATCAATATGTCTTTGTAGAATTTATTCAGCTCTTTTCTCTGTGTACTTGAACCATCAAAGTCACGGTGGAGTAACCAGATGTCGGCATATTGATCGACCAATAAACTATCAAAGTCTTTCTTTAGTCCATTGATATAATCATTTGCAAACTGCTCTTCATTTTTTAACAAGTACACCATGCGCAAATAAGAAGCCGCACTTAGCACGTCGAATACACCCAGTGCTTTTACTTGATCTTTAAGTTGTATAAATCCAATATCCTCAATTCCTAAACCAAATTGGAGAACAAATTCATCAACTCTTCGAGTGTGAATGTTGCTTGGATCAAAGCTTTGAATATGCTCTAGCAACTCATTATCAGAGCCTGAGAACAAATTATCAAAAATATAACCTTCGCTTGCTAAGATCTGGTAAACAAAATCCAACAATGCACGTGCTGTTAAAAACTGGTCTTTGATTAAACGAGCCTTCAAAAGCAACGAAATAATATTCTGTTGAACAGAATCTATACCAAGTAAAGCATAGTTTGCCGTGAGTTTGCTATGGCCTGATTTTTGCAGCTCGCTATCATACAATGCGTAAAATGGATTATCCAAAGTTGGCTCTGTTAAGCGCGCGAGAAACTTAGCAGCAAAATCAGATGTACTAATCTCATGACCCAGTGAAAATTTTGGGTACTGTTCGAAATCTAAGAAAGTGTGGTTCGCTGAAATACCATCCGTTTTATTTTCCAGAAACCCGTTTATCGAAGCTTTAATATCATTGTGTTGCTCAGAACCATCCTCAGCATAGTTGCCTAACATTCCAATATTAATACCAACAACGAGTGGCTTATCATTTTCTTTAAATTGTGAGAACCGCTCATCTAGCGCATTGATTGCGGTCTGATTTGGATTAAAACTGTGGGTCGCATCCAGATGGAATTCGTGTGTCACTTTGTACTTTTGGCTGTATTGAGTCAAAATCTCAGACTTTCCATCGCCGCTACTGCCACATAAGAAAATAATCTCCCCTGGTTTAGATGATATCAGCCGTTTTTTAAAGTCAGTTTCAATATCGGTTCGTATATATACATACTTTTTATAATTGAATAGATGATCGTGATATTGATCTCTTTCTGTGCTAACAGCGTAGGGTGATGACTTGGATAAAATGCTAAGAGCATGCTCTAATTTCATAGTGTTTTTCAAGCCCAGTAATTTTAGTTGATTAGATTATAAAGCTCTTCCTTTAAGGATATTCTTGATCTTACAAATCGAGCGTTTTTTATTCCAGATACACATGTATTACCAATACTAAATCTTAACTCCTTGATCGGTTAAACTAAATCAAAAAGCTGCCTAAAGTTGAATTTATTAAATTATCTACAAATCTTTATTCCATCTCGAATAATGGAATTAACAAGAACTAGTATCGAGCATTTTTTCTATATAGTTCCAAATAGTCTCTCAATATAGCACTAACGTATCTTGATGAATATCTTGGAATAATACGAATAAAAAAGCAAATAGTTTCATATTAAACCTAAAATTTAATAATAAGAGATGTGGGAAATCGCACAATACTGAATAGCCACCGATTTCCTAGACTGAACAACATCGTCTCACAACTGCTTTAATTACCATAACTTTGCATAAATGCCGACATTTTTGTCGAACTCTATTCCTGCTTTAGCACGAACCTTCGTAATCTTACTTTATATATTGGTCAAATTCTTTCCATTTATCGACCTCCTTATGACCAACAAAATTAACTAACGCTTCGACAGACAAAGCCAAAGATATTAGACAAGAAAGCCCATCTAACTTAATACCATCATTGTCTTCATTAGCTATTTTTTCACGAAGTCCAGTGAGAATATCGAATATGCTAGCGTTCTTACCGCTCAAGTACTCTACTGATGTGTAATACAGCTTTTATATGTCGACTTTCTCAAATGGTGTAGGTTCTGGAGTAACTATAGCTAGATTTGCTATGTCTTCCATCGGATCAATCTCTATCAGACCATCTCTTTTTTCCCGTTTGAAAACAGCTCTGAGAGTAGTCAGATATTCATTGATGGACTTGTTTTTATAGCGGCGATGTAACCTGTTGATGATGCCTTGAATATCACTGTGCGTCGCATCTGTTACCGAACGCCGAGCAAAGTAGTTAACAAATTTTCTTTCTTTGCTTTTGTCTGCTCGCAGGGTAGAAGGAGCCACGGTATGTTGACGAAATTCTATGTACTTATTTATTGCTTATTTGATTAATTCCAGATTGTCATTTTTCTCTTCATCCTGCTTAGACAGCTAATTGCTACTTTTTTATTTGAGAGCAGAACACTGGAAGAAAAAGCGAAATAAAAAACCGAAATTACTAGGGCCTGTTGATCTTTGCTGTACATTTCGCGTTCAACAATACATCGGTAGCCACATCAACATGAATGCCAGCGATAACATGCTGGCATAGTTCCTTTCTAACTTGTCATATCTACTTGAAATAGCTCGATAATGCTTAATTCTCGCAAAGGTG
>NZ_JAWMPW010000047.1:0-9458 GCF_033101115.1 Vibrio sp. TH_r3
GAGCGTATGCTCGTTTTTTTCTCTGAGATAGCTTAAATCTCGATATATCTTATTAGAATCCTGCCATTTTTTATTGCTTACTCCAATCGATTGTTCACTTATCTATTGTCCACCTATGATTTTTGAACACTTTTTTACTTTTCACTCCACTACTCCTGACTGATTACATGACAATAATCGCTTAGTTTCGTTGTGTTTTTATGAGTTAACCATCTTGATAGTCTAAAATTACTTTGATGTGAAAGTAAACGTCAGTCTCTATTAGTGTGATTTATATCACATAATTGCCAGGGTTTATATCTTTGTTGGCGTCTTTCTGTAAATAATAAAAAGGAAATTAATTAGAGTTCAAACTAATATTTAGGAGAAATGATGTGCTCTCAAACAGCGAGAGAATCGTTTGGTAAGTCTGCAATAGAAGGATTAGCCAACTCAATATCTTGGCAATTTAGTGTGCCTAGTATCAAAGATGGCTTGCAGGTGAATAGACTTATTGCTGAGTCACCGCCACTTGATACTAATTCGGCTTATTGTAATTTTTTACAAACCACACACTTTCAAGATACATCGATAGTGGCATATTTTCAGGGTGAGCTAGCCGGTTTCATTTCTGGTTATTTGAAGCCTAATGATCCAAAGACGTTGTTTATTTGGCAAGTTGCAGTCGCATCGAAATATCGAGGACAAGGTTTAGCTAAAACCATGTTGAGTGAGTTACGTGCACGAAACTGTTTACGTGATATCACCGCCATTGAAACAACGATTACTAAAGACAATAACTCTTCATGGGCACTTTTTAAAACATTAGAACGAGAAAGTGAGCAAGAAAGCTTAGTTAGTGTCTTCCTCGATAAAGAGCTCGACTTTAAGGGCCTCCACGATACTGAATACCTATATCGACTTCCTTTAACTCCACATAACGAAACAAAAAAACTAGAAACGGAATAATCATGGATATTTTTAAAAGAAAAGAATCAAATGTTCGCTCTTACTCAAACAGTTTTCCGGTTGTTTTTTCAAAAGCAAAAGGCTGTTGGCTAGAAACAGATGTTGGTGACTATTACCTCGATTTCTTAGCTGGAGCTGGGTCACTAAACTATGGACATAATAATCCTATTTTTAAACTTGGGTTACTCGAGTATATCGAAAAAGATGGCATCACCCATGGACTCGATATGCACTCGGAAGCAAAAGCGGATTTTCTAGAGGCACTTGAACAACATATATTCAAACCTCGTAATCTTAATTACAAAGTTCAATTTACTGGGCCAACTGGAACCAATGCAGTGGAAGCTGCATTAAAACTTGCTCGGAATGTAACAGGCCGTAGCAATGTGGTGGCGTTTACTAATGGCTTCCATGGTTGTACTAGTGGTGCACTTGCGGCTACAGGTAATCAACATCATCGTCAAGGTGCAGGTACCACATTGAATGATGTAACTCGTCTTCCTTTTGATGGTTATGCCGGTGTTGATGGACTCAAACTATTCAGTGCAATGTTAGAAGATAATTCATCAGGTATTGATAAGCCAGCCGCGGTACTACTAGAAACAGTACAAGGTGAAGGTGGACTAAACGTTGCCTCTGATGAGTGGCTTCAAGAGCTAAGCCGTATCTGTAAAAAAAATGATGTTCTACTCATTGTGGACGATATTCAAGCGGGATGTGGTCGAACTGGTACCTTTTTCAGTTTTGAATCTTCGGGCATTAAACCCGATATGGTAACGCTATCAAAATCGGTTAGTGGTTATGGTTTACCAATGGCGATTGTACTGTTGAAATCGGAATTAGATGCTTGGAAACCTGGTGAACATAATGGGACTTTCCGTGGAAACAATCATGCTTTTATTACCGCAACTAAAGCCATTGAAACTTATTGGTTAGATGACAAATTTGAACAGCATATTAAGCAATGTGCCGAAACGGTTTCCGACAATATTAATACTATGTTGAACCGCTATCCTGACCTGTTTTCACAGAAAAAAGGTAAAGGGATGATGCAGGGGATTGAATGCGAAAGTGGTGAGTTTTCTAGCCAAGTAACGAAAGCATGTTTTGACCGAGGCTTAGTAATAGAAACTGCTGGACCGAACGGAGAAGTGATAAAGTTTTTCTGCCCATTGACGATTACTCAAGAAGAATTAGAACAAGGAATGAGTATTTTTTCTGACGCAGTAGAAGCAGCCGTTGCCTCTCAATTTAAAAAAGCCTCGTAATGGAGAATCTAGAATGATTGTAAGAACATTAGAAGAATGTCTGAATAGCGAAAGAACGATTTCCACCGATACTTGGCAAAGTGTCCGCATGTTACTTAAAGATGACAATATGGGTTTTTCTTTCCACATTACAACAATTTATAAAGCAACTGAGACGCATATACATTATAAAAATCATTTAGAATCAGTATATTGTATGAGTGGTGAGGGCGAGATAGAGGTTATCGGTGGAGAGACCTATCCAATAAAACCTGGCACCTTGTATATCCTTGATAAACACGATGAGCACTATTTGAGAGCTTACGATCAAGAAGATATGGTGATGGCTTGTGTCTTTAACCCTCCAATCACTGGTCGTGAAACACACGATAAAAACGGCGTGTATCCGATAGTTGATTAAGCATGAATCAGAATAAAAGGAGGCGAATGTATTTTCTTCCTTCTTTTGTCTATAAGCGCTTTGCTCTGGAGCGGTTGTCTTTCATTGCAATACCGTTTTATTACTATTTTAGTTGAGTCACAAAGGCGCCTATAGACAAAAGCCTAAATAAACAGTTCGTGTAAATAAAAATAATTGTAAATAAAAAGGTTACTTATGAATTATACCGTAGAAAAAATCGGCGGTACTTCAATGTCAGCATTCGATACTGTGCTGGATAACATAATATTGCGCCCTTCATTGCGTGAGAACTTATACAACCGAGTATTTGTTGTATCTGCTTACGGTGGATTTACGGACGCATTGCTTGAATGTAAACGTTCAGATAAACCAGGCGTGTACCAATTAATCGTACTAAATGATGATGCTTGGGTCGATGCGTTAGATGCCGTTGAACAAAGAATGTTATTAGTTAATGACAATATGTTTGCTGATCCAATGGATCGAATGCCTGTAGATGAATTTATTCAGTCTCGCGTGGCAGAAGCAAAGACATGCATTAGTAATATTCTGGAAGCTTGTCAATTTGGTCAATTTTCACTGTCAGACTATTTACCTCAGGTAAGAGAATCTCTTGCGTCTCTTGGTGAAGTACATAGTGCGTACAATACTTCGATAAAATTAAAGCGTTTAGGGGTTAATGCTAAATTTGTTGATTTGTCGGGGTGGAATAGCACAGAACTGCCTGACACCATTGACGATACTATTCGTCAAGCTTTTGAATCAATAGATGTGAGTAAAGAATTACCTATTGTTACTGGCTATGCAGCTTCAAAAGAAGGGGTAATGTCTCAATTTGATCGTGGTTACAGTGAAATGACCTTTAGCCGTGTTGCATCGGTAACAAACGCTGATCTAGCCATCATACATAAAGAATATCACTTTAGTTCTGCCGACCCTCGACTTGTCGGTGCAGATAAAGTGCAACCTATCGGTAACACCAATTATGACGTTGCTGACCAACTTGCTAATTTGGGAATGGAGGCAATTCATCCCAACGCTGCTACAGGGTTGAGAGAAAGTGGTATCGAGTTACAAATAAAGAATACTTTTGAACCCGAACACGCAGGTACGCTTATCTCTGATAGCTACCACCCAAAAGAAAAGTGTGTAGAAATCATCGCAGGCAAAGAAAAAGTATTTGCGATACATTTGTTCGACCAAGATATGGCATGCCAATTGGATAATGCAAGTTTAGAGTTTATACAGATCATTACTAACTCGGATGTTAACTTAATTAGTAAAGAGATGAATGCCAATTCAATGACTTATTATTTGACTGGTGACACGGAAAGCATTGATGGTGTACTTGACCGTGTACAACAACATTTTCCAACAGCAACGATTAAAGTTCAGGTTGTCGCGGTGATATCGGCTATTGGTTCACTTCTGGATACAAACCAAGCATTAGCAAGAGGAACCAATGCATTGATAGAAGAAGGTATTGATCCTGTCGCCTTGCAGTCATCAATGCGTAATGTAAGTGTTCAATATGTGGTAGAAGAAGATAAATATAAGCAAGCTATTTGTATTATTCATGATGCGCTATGCAATGATAACTCAACAAATGTTATGCTTAATGTTGCCTAGTTGTTTTAACAGCATTCGAAAATAGATCCATTGTTCTTGATAGACCTGATTATCAAAGGTCCACATAAAGCCCTATCGTTTAATACTCGATAGGGCTTTATTTATGTGAGAGAAGAACGAACAGATATATTGTTATTTTGGTTGGATTTTTTCTAATAGCACACCTGCTTCCATGTGGTGGGTGTAAGGGAATTGATCGAATAAAGCAAACCGCGTGACAGTATGAGTGGTAGATAGTAAGGCTAAATTTTCTTTGAGTGTTTCTGGGTTACAGGATATATACATGATACGTTCGTAACCTTGGACCATTTTACAAGTGTCTACATCCATACCTGACCGGGGTGGATCAACAAAAATAGTGTTGCAATTGTAACTTTGTAGATCGATATTTTCTTGTTTCAAACGTCTAAATTCTCGCTTACCTTCCATCGCTTCGGTAAAGTCTTCGGCTGACATTCTAATAATTTGCACGTTTTCTATTTGATTAGCTGCAATATTATATTGTGCTGACACAACGGATGGCTTGGCGAGTTCTGTTGCTAAAACACGTTCAAAGTTTTGTGCTAATGCCAGTGAAAAATTACCATTTCCACAATATAACTCTAACAAATCACCTGAACTGTTTTTAGTGCAATCAACGGCCCATTCCAACATTTTTTGAGCGACGATCCCGTTTGGTTGGGTAAAGCTATTTTCTACTTGTTGATAAATGTATGTCTGCCCGTGAACCTTTAGTTTTTCAACAACATAGTCTCTATCTAAAACGATTTTCATTTTGCGAGCACGACCAATGAGGTCAAGATGAAATCCCTTATCATTTAGTTGAGCTTTTAGATTTTTGGCTTCTTTCGTCCACGAGTCATCAAGTTGACGGTGATAGAGCAACGAAATAAGAATTTCACCACTTAAAGTGGAAAGAAAATCCACTTGGAACAGCTTTTTGCGTAAAACATCGTTAGTTTTAATTGATTCAAGTAGAACAGGCATAAGATCATTGATGATTTTGCTAGCTGTCGGAAAACTATCCACACGATATTTCTCGCGTGTTGCTTGATCAAACATAATGTAATAAAGATCGTCACCTTCATGCCAAACTCGAAATTCAGCCCTCATACGATAGTATTTTTCTGGAGACTCAAATACTTCTAATTCTGGCACATCGTATTCGGCAAACATTTTTTTAAGGCATTCAGCTTTCTCATTTAACTGTTGGTGATAGTGATTAGGATTAACGTTCAGGCTTGCCATAGATATACCATTAGATAGAAACAAAGGAGCGCAGATTTTATTCAATCTAGAGTGCTTGTCCAGCATTCATATGAATAAGTTTCATGCCAACCTTAAAATAATAGCACTAGACAATTAATATAATGATAATTAGTATCATTGCGAAACTGGTGAGGGTGGCATTCAGCCACTGCCTTAATAGGGAATCTGGTGAGACTCCAGAACTGACGCGCAGCGGTAAAAAAGAACGAACATCTAAGGTGAAAACCACACACTACGATATTCAATAGATGAATACGTGGGAAGTGAGATGCTAGGAGACCAAGTGATTTTTGGTCGTGCTTTTAAGTCCGAATACCTGCCAGTAGGTAAGTGAATACACACTTACTCAGATTTACGCGAATAGGGTTTACTTATGAACAAATCTATAATAGCGGCCACAGTGGCTTCGCTAGTCTCGGTTCCATCTTTATCTTTTGCACAATCTTCTTCTGATGTTGAAACCATGGTCGTTACTGCTAATCGGTTTGAGCAAGCTGAGTCCTCTACGTTTGAACCAATTTCGGTTGTCACTCGTGAAGATATAGAAGTGTCTCAAGCTAACTCATTGACTGATATTATTAAAAGGCTTCCAGGTGTAGAAGTCGCTCAAAATGGTGGCAGAGGTCACAATGCATCGGTTTATATTAGAGGTACTAATAGTGACCATGTCTTAATTCTTGTTGATGGTATTCGTATTGATAGTGCCGCAGGGGGCGTCGCTTTAAATAAATATCCAATAGGTTTAGTGGAGCGAGTCGAAGTTATTAGAGGTCCGGTCGCCGCTAAATATGGTTCTGATGCTATAGGTGGTGTTATCAATATCATTACTCGTTCTAATAGAGGGAATGAGAGGAAGCAAGTAACGGTTGGTATCGGTTCAAATTCCCAAAAGGAAAGTAATTTTTCTGTAAAAACAGACGTGAATGAAAATGGACACCTGCAAATAGCCGCGGGCTATGAAGAAACTGATGGTTACGATATTAAAGATGACGACTCTAGTATTGATTATGGGTTTGATTCAAAAAATGGAATGGTTGGATATGAACATATTTTTAATGACCATGTAACCTTTTATGGGTCAGCTACTTGGTTTGATAGTTTAGTTGAGTATGATTCTTATGGTTTAAACTATGGATCTTCTGAGAATGAAAGCTTTACGGGATTAATAGAATATAAAAACGAACAACTTGACTCGAGAATAAGCTTGAATCATCAGTTGACAGAAAATGCCGATTATTCATTAGGTGAAACAAAAGATACCGCAAGTACATTTGCTGAGATCACCATGACTCAGCTGCAATGGGCAAACCAATACCAGTATTCAGATCAAGTTACTATTTCTGGTGGTATAGAAGGAAGAAGAGAATCATTAGGAGATGATGCTATTAGTTATGGTTATGCACATAGTCTAGCGGGCGAAAGTAGAGATACAACAGGTATCTTTTTATCTGGTTCATTTATCGAAGGTGATTGGGGAATGGAAGCAAGCCTTCGTCATGATAAGCACGATGAATATGATTCATATACAACGTGGTCTTTAGCTACAGGTTACCAAATAGATGATAACCATAGAATAAGAGCGAGCTATGGCACAGCATTTAAAGCACCAACATATACTGATTTAACGACAACTCCAGATTTGAAAGAAGAAACATCCGATAATATAGAAATTGGAGTGTCTGGGGATTATTCGTTTTTCAATTGGAACTTGGCTGCTTATAAAAACGATGTGAAAAATTTGATTATTTGGTATCAATATCCGGAATATAATTGGTATTCTGATAATGTGGATGCAGAGATTAAAGGTGTCGAGTTAGATGTTAGTTTTGCAACTGGTCCTGTATATCATACTTTTGTGGCTGAATATAAAGAACATGAAGACGCCAATAATGTCCAGTTAGCACGTCGTGCAAAAGAAAACTTTAAATGGATTAGCTTTGTATCATTAGGAAGATTTGATATAGAAACAACCTATATCTACACTGGTAAGCGATTAAATTTACCCACACCACAACCTGACGCAGATGATTATATTGAACCATCTAACTTGTGGGACTTATCAGTTAGTTATTGGGTTAGCGATGATTTTGTTTTGAGAGGCAAAGTAAATAATGTCTTTAATGAGCAATACGAAACTGCAATTGGTTATGCTGCTCCTGATAGAGAATATTATGTAAATGCTACTTATGAGTTTTAGCTTATAAAAAACCGCCTTCGGGCGGTTTTTTATTTAGGACTAGACAATGAAAAATAAGTTGCTTATGTTGCGTAGAGCTAGAGCTAGAGCTAGAGCTAGAGCTAGAGCTAGCGTATGATTAGTTGGGTTATTTTAGCTAAGGATGTTTCGTGTTGCAGCAACCTACGATCTTAATTTTTGATTCCGGTGTCGGTGGCTTATCGGTATATCAAGAAGTAAAAAAGAAACTACCCAATTCCAATTATATTTATGTGTTCGATAATCAGGGTTATCCTTATGGTGAACTTGACCACGATGTACTAATTAGTCGAGTTATCAATTTGATTCGTTCGGTTGTACAAAGGCATAAGATTGATATTATTGTTATCGCTTGCAACACGGCTAGTACCATCGTTCTTCCTTCACTACGTCAATTATTTTCTATTCCTATCGTTGGTGTTGTCCCAGCGATCAAACCAGCTTCAATGATTGCCCAAAAATCTATTGGTCTTATCGCAACGCCTGCGACTATTTCCAGAAAATATACTCATCAACTAATTGATAAATTTTCTCCTAATACACAAGTATTATTATTAGGAACGACAGAATTAGTCCATATCGCTGAGGCTAAATTACGTGGCGAATTTATATCTGTGGACCTCATTCGGCGTATATTAACGCCGCTAATTCACAAGATAGATGTTGCAGTATTAGGGTGTACTCATTTTCCGTTATTAAAAACAGAGATTAGCCAAGTATTTGGTGAAAATGTACAACTAGTTGACTCAGGAAAAGCAATAGCCACTAGAGTGTATTCTTTATTAGAAAATAAAGATGATAAAGAAAGGGAGAATACAATGGTAAGGGGATTGGCGTACAGTAGTGCTACTCCGTGTAACGAAGTAGCACTAAATAAAGCTTTTCAAGTACTAAATTTTACAACCATTAAGACAATTCAGCTTCAGGATGTTTAGGATCATTTGCAATACGTATTTTTAATGTACGCTGCATATAATCCTTATCGTTAAGTTTTGAAATGACATTGTCAACGTCATTACTTGCCATTACTACAAATCCAAAACCGCGGCGTTTTCCTGTGCGCTTGTCTTTCATTAGGCGAACAGCAAAAACTTCACCATGCTCAGAAAATAAATCACGAACATTAGCTTCATTTGCTTTATACGGAAGATTTCCAACATAAAGAGTTTTAGTTGACGGTTTGTCTTTTGGCGTTTTAGGGGAAGAAGTGCGTGAAAGGTTAAAAATAAAAGCGGATGCAATAACACCTATTATAAAAGATATTGCTGGAGGAGTTGTCTCTGCGGCCGTGTAAAAGATTATGGCACCGAGAATGATTAAAGCGATTGTTAAAAAAATAAATTTTTTAGAGTTCATATTTGAATACAACGTCTAGTTATAGAGAATTAAATGGAATGTGAAGCTAAATATAAAAATAAATAGCTTTATGAATATTACGGCTAACGACTGATAATTTCCAACCTATTGATGTGACTCTGCTCAAATGTTTAAATTTTATGCAAAAAATAACGGTTTGAGTGTTTTTTCAGCATATAAAAAAATAATTGAAAAAAGATCTTGCCAGAAAATAAAACCTACCTATAATGCGCCCTCACCAACACGGAGTATAGCAAATAACAACGTGAATTGGTTTTGAATAAAGGTTAAAAAAAACCTTGACTCATGAAGAAGGAAGCGTAAAATACGCATCCCTAACTAGCAAGCCAAATAAGAATTGCTTAGTTAAAAT
>NZ_JAWMPW010000048.1:0-7945 GCF_033101115.1 Vibrio sp. TH_r3
GGCTGATGATTGGGGCAGGATAGCGATAACCTGCATAGATATTTGAATTTTTCATTCACAGATTATCGCATAATTGATTGGTAAGCTGTTAAGTTGACAGTACCCATGCCGCTGCCGTTGTAAATGAGTTAAATCAAGTACTATCTACCGAAAGCTTTCCAACAACTAGGCATGGATATAAAAAAATGCTTATGTGGATGTCATCATTTGGCCGTGTTTCACGGATCGGAATTGAATGCTCAGGTACATATGGCCTTGGTTTACTACGATACATGCAAAGCAGTAGGATTGAAGTGTTAGAGGTTACCGCACCAGACAAATCTGACCGTCGTAAACAAGGAAAAGATGACTCATTAGATGCTGAAAATGCGGCACATGCTGCTTTTAGCAAATTGAGAACAGTTACACCAAAAACAAGAGATGGAATGGTAGAATCTCTTAGAGTCCTAAAAAGTTGTCGAAAAAGTGCGGTATCGGCTCGAACAGTGGCTTTACACTTCAGGGCTAAATGATGATTATCGTTCAACCCTGTTAGAGCTTGGGATTAAAATGGGATAGTCGTTGTTCAACTTAACTATCATTGCTGTCATAAGAGTAATTCACTTCTAGTTCTGCACGATAACTAATAGTGTTTGGATCTGTAGCAAGTTCAGTCACCTTCACTTCAACATTGTTGATTGAAACATCAGAGCCATCTAGTACGCGCAAATCTTTTTGAAGTTGGAAGTCTGTTTTATTACTTAGTGAATCAGCAAGTATAAATCCGGCTTCATACGCTTGTGTTTTGGTATCAAAATCTTTTGTATTTAATGTTGATGTTGAAGTTACCATGCTAGCAAACGCAGTTGAACTAATAAGAAGTGTGGTAACAGCCATAGTAAGAAGTTTTTTCATAATAGTGTCCTTTTAAATCTGATTTATCTTGAGAAGATGGAATTATCATACACTTTAAGGGGGTTAAGGCTGGGTTAACGTAAATGTAAAGGAATGTAAAGAAGGTAAAGTCAAATTAGCTGATGCTACGGCAGCATTTCCTAATGAGTATATATAAAAGATATAGGCTTCCTTCTGAAATTACTCGACACGACGTCTAGTTGTACCCAAAGGTGTTTTGAATTCACCGGAACGTCCCGTTGTCATAACAGTTAAGCGATCTACTGGAATTTGCGAAATAACTCCAAAATCAGAAAGATACTCTGGACTCATAACTCCTTCCAAGCCAATCCGATTCAAAACAGTTTGATACGTTTCGCATGCCCTTCATGCCCACCAGCATTTTTAGGTCTTAAAAACATAGGGTCTAGTACGGCGAATACAAAAGCTGATGTATCTAAAGCCACGTCAAAACACAATCCATTCTCGAACATCCTCAAATCAGGGGAAGCAGACAAACTAGGTTCAAAATCTCAAGGGAAAGTCCTCTTCGAGATTGCTCAAAACAGTGAAGATAAACAACTCTACTTCCTAATTGCAGGCCAGACAGGGGCGCAGGGTTACATTCAAAACAGTGGGTTCCATGCTCTAAGTTATTCGAGGTTATCGAATCTCAGGGTGATAAACCATGGAAAAGTCAGGTCTACATCCCTCTATTCTTCTGGTTCAGCCAACAATCAGGGCTTCTGTGCCGCTATCATTCGTGGTCTAGGTTTAGCCGTGAAAGCTGAGTGTTCTATTTACTTACATGTCGTTTCAGAGAAATACCAAGATAGGAAAAAGGAGCTTCTCGGCCTCGTTAATCACATCAAACCTACCAAGAACAAATAACAGAAGGATCTCATTATGAATTTAGTCTTCGATAAAGAGCGTCTAGTGCTACCAATTAGTACCGACCTTCAAGATGTAATTAACATGGTTATTGATCGCTCTCAGAAACTAACCCCGTCAACATAGCGTTGTTGCCCGTTAGCAAGGCGTTTTAGTTTGCTAAAGGCTAGTGGTTAACTAGCCTAAGCTTACTCTCACATCAGCAATGGTGATGAAGAGTTTATTTTCTGTGTCTTCAAATGCTTGAAAACCAAAGCGTTCATAAAATTGTTTCGCACCGTCTTTGGCATCAACGATAACAACCGGAAATGCAACGCTATCACTAGCAGCTAACAGCTTTCTGAGTGCGTCGATAAGCAGCCATTCACCAAAGCCTTTCCCCTTATATCGGTCATCGACAGCAAGACGGGCAATCAGACCACCTGAGGTGGATGATTGGTGCTTTTTTTGTAACTTGTCGGGCAATGCCTTTAAGTCAATTGGCGTCATTGTGAGCGTGTAAAAGCCGATGATATGTGAGTTGTCGTTATCATCTTCCAAAACAAACGTTCTGGTGTTGTCTTTCTTTGCTTGCTGACTCGCCATTACTTTTAAGTAATTATTGAGAGCTTCGATGCCACAGTTGAATCGGTTTCTATCGTGCTTAGTTTTATCTAGAAGTACCGTATTCATCATTGAGTTTTGCTCTCGTATCGTTCAGAAGCAGCTTTTAGTTTTGAGTTCTGTGTTGCAGGACGGTCTAAAGCGTCCATCAGCAACATAGCATCAGCTTGGTTCAGTTTTAAAGCTTGTTCACGTTCGATGACTTGTTTAGCTTTTTCAATTGCAGCGCTTAGAACAAATGAGTTTATACTAGACATGCCAGAGATTGCGGCAGCTTTAGTAAGTAAATCTTGTGTGTCGACATCAACTCTAGCGGTGATGCGAGGCAAGGTGGTAGCCATTATATTATCTCCTGTTGTGTCAAAATGTCACATAATTATTATGGCCTCAAAGTGTTCAACAAGCAATCTCTGTGTCACTTTGACACGTAAACTAACAAAAAAATCTTACATGGACACACACCATAAGGTTCTGTTGCAAGTTGACGACGTGAGGTAAGATCGAGTTTTACGACGAGGTCTCCACCATCATGACAATCAGCTTTTCTGCCCGCCATTTTCCATCGAAAATCATCCTCCTGGCGATCCGTTACTACCTTTCTTACAAGCTGAGTTATCGTGAAATTGCAGAGATATTGGCAGAGCGCGGTGTTGCTGTTGATCACTCTACGTTAAATCGCTGGGTCATAAAGTATGCTCTTTTACTCGAGCATAAAGCGCGTCAAAGAAAGAAACCGATAGCTAGCTCATAGCGGATGGACGAGACATATGCCAGCGTTAAAGGTCAGTGGAAGTATTACTATTGAGCAGTAGATAAGCACGGTAACATCATCGACTTTCTACTCTGCGACAGGCATGACGAAAAGGCGGCTCGAAATGATATATGGAAGGTATTGTCAAGTTAACTGGTTTTAGCCTCCGGGATTTGGTCAATAGTAGATTAACTAGCGGTAATATCATGCCAATTGTTAAATGCCGCAGATCTTCGACTTTTGTAAAAATTCGCATTGCACAAATGTCTTTGCAAGTTGAATACGTTGTAAACTAGAGAAAATATACTAAGAAAACGTTGTGCGTGTGCCCTACTTTTGAATTTTCTCATTTGCCGCACCCTCACTCTTGTTGCTCATGAGAACTTTCACACCGATTATTGTGATACTTGCTATTGTCGTGAATTGAATCTGGAGCAATTTCCCTGTGAGCGACATCATAACTGCGAAGCTTATCTGTCACTATTTTCCAAGGTCTAACTCCTTGATTTCTTGTCAATAGGCGGTTGAAAAAACGCTTAGCAGCCTTTCCATCTCTTTTTTCCTGGACGAGAATATCGATAACATCACCATCCTGATCTACCGCGCGCCAAAGGTAGTGCCGCTCTCCACGAATATTGATATACACCTCGTCCATGAACCACGTATCACCAAATCGATTGGCGTTTTTCTTGAGACGTTTGCTATAGATACTACCGAATTTGTTGCACCAATATCGAATAGTTTCGTAACTTACGGTAATGCCTCTCTCTGCTAGAAGATCTTCACCATCTCTAAAACTGAAGCTAAAACGGTAATACAACCAGACGGTATGTCGGATGATTTCAGGATGAAATCGATGTCTTTTATATATGCTCATGAAGAAATACTGCCATAGCATCGGTTAACTTGACAGTACCCTAAAAAGTGCCCCACCTCAAAATTGGGGCCTAAAACGCTATTCACAAATGATACTACTTAGACCTTAAGCAGTTGGGTCATTTCCTCTCTGACCTGTGGAACGGTTAAACCTACAATAACCTGAAAACTATCTCCGCTTCTGACCATGTTTACCGCACCATGCTGTTGGAAGTATGAGGTAGGTTTTACCAATTCAGGATCCTTAACCTTAATCCTTAAGCGCGTAGCGCAGTTAGTTAACAGCTCAATGTTCTGCTCACCTCCAAGGCCTTCCATAAAGGCGTTTGCTTGTGATAAATCTGTTGTAGGTGTAGAAGATGTTGCTGATTTAGACTCTTTGTAGTCCGCTTTAGTATATAGCTTGGCTTCTGAATCATCACGGCCTGGAGTCATAATGTTATATCTCACTATAAGTGTACGGAAAACGAAGAAATAAATAGCAGTAAACGAAAGCCCGATAATAAGCTGAATAACATAAGTACCCATATGATTTGAGCCTAATGGCAACCAGTTCTGGAATACAAAATCAATAAGACCAGTCTGAAAGTTCCCAGAGACCCCCAACAAATAGGCGATAGTTGCCATAGTAGCTGAAAGCAGAGCGTGCAGTGCAAACAGAGCCGGAGCGATAAACAAGAAGGTAAATTCAATTGGTTCTGTAATACCTGTCAAAATGGCTGTAAAAGCAGCCCCAAGTACTAAACCCATTACCATCTTTTTATTTTCTTGCTTAGCAGTTGAGTAAAGGGCCAAAGCGATACCAGTGCAGCCAAATACTTTACCCATACCGGTTAGCATCAAACCACCTTGTGGGAACTGCTCTGTTAGTGGAGCAGAACTCGCAGCAAACTCTTGCATATGTTGGATCCAGTAAGCCACAGTACCACCATCAACAGCAACAGGTCCGTAGAATACCGGGCCATACACAAAATGATGCAATCCGGTTGGAATAAGTAGTCTTTCAAGAAACGTAAACAACCAGACACCAAAAGAGCCTGCGTTAACAAGGAATGTTTGTAGGCCATTTATTCCGTCCTGAATGCTTGGCCATACAAAGCTCGTGATAACAGCTAGTAGAATCATGATCGGGAAGCTGATGATAACAACCAGAGGAGTACCACCAAATACAGCGGCCCAGTTTGGTAGCTTACGCTCAAAGTAGTGGTTATGCACCCACACTGAAATACTTGCGATAAGAATTGCACCTAACAGGTTGGTATCCAGAGTCAGGATGCCACCAACTTCAGTCAGACCGCGCTCACCGGCAACATAGTTGACCCCTAAATCACTTCCCCAAAACTGCAGAATGCCCCCAATGACATAATTAAAAGTGATATAGGAAACAAGAGTTGCGAGTACCGCTCGGCCAGAGGCAACCTTCGCAAGTGCGATCGGCAGACCAACAGCAAAGATGAGTGACATGTTTTTAAACACGGCAAGTGATGCTTGCAGCAAAATAGTAGAAATACTATGCCAGGTAGAGCCGGGGGTTGCCCAGGGAAATAAGTCCTGATTAAGCAGCATAACGGTGAACCCAAGCAGCATACCAGCCGCTGGAAACAGGAGTACAGGGACAAACATCGCGGCTCCAAACCTTTGTATCACGTCTTTCATAAAAACCTCAGTTTTTGATTTAATTATCAGACCTGTACAATACAGGCCCTATTTTATTCGTTATTTGAAAAATTGCGGTAAGTAAACACTGTTTTCTTTTAATACCTCATCCACAATGGCTATCGCGGTAGGTACATTTACGACGGTGCGGTTGAGGGTTAATGCATTGATCAGCTTTTGACGGCTACCTTCATACCAGGCATCAACAACCAGCTTCTCGTAACCAAGTTGACTCTCAATCATGGCTTTTTGGAACGTAGGAATCTTGCCGACAGAGAAAGCCAGAGGACCGTCATTAGTCAATGAGCAAGGAACCTCAACCATGGCGTCATCTTGAAGGTTAGAAATAATGCCGTTGTTCGGGACGATAACTAAATAGGTATCTCCCGTATTGTATGCCAGAGAAGATGCTACACGCACCATATAACGGCCATGGATATCCGCATGCAGCGTTTCATTTGCTGTGGTGCCTGCATCAATAATGCGCTGGTTTAGTTCAAATACACGCTTTTCACGACCATTGATAACCTGGCGTGCACGGGTATTACTGATGTCTTCTTTCGTAACCATCTTCTCCGGATAGAGATAATACTGAAGATAAGTGTTTGGTAGATATTCAGGGTTATCCTGCAAAAGCGTTCTCATATTCTGGAAGGTCGCCTGCCAGGATGGGTCATCGGCAATCTCTGGATCAATCGCGGTAATACCCTGATTTATTATTATATTTTTTATCTCATTGGTCAGATCCTGACCTTGCTTATTTTTGATTTTTGTAAACCAGCCATAGTGATTCAGGCCAAAATACTCAGGTACTAGATCCCAAAACTCACAACCTAAAAGCTGCGCGTAACTGACCATAATGGCAGCCGGCATATCACAAATATTCAGAATTCGCTTGTCGTAAGGAAATTCACGATTCAGCGCGTCTGCAACAATGGCGGCCGGGTTGGTATAGTTGAGAATCCAGGCATCTTTGCTGAAAGCACGAATTTCATTGACCAGCTCAATCATATCTCCTATGGAGCGTAAACCATACGCCATACCTCCGGCACCACAAGTTTCCTGCCCTACACAGCCGTAAGACAGCGGGATTTGTTCGTCACGCTCACGAGCAGCTAAGCCACCGGTACGAATTTGAATAAAGAAAAAGTCCGAATTGGAAAATGCGACTTCTTTATCTGTGGTGTAAATAAACTCTTCAACTTCCGGGTACTGTTCTTTGAATAAGATTTCCGTTGCCTTTGCGTTCGACTCCTGACGCTGTGCGTCAATATCGTAAAAAACGACTCTTTTTAAAGGAAAGGTCTCTTTTTCAGCAATCAGGCTGTTCATCATGCCCAGTGTGTAGGTACTACCCGCACCTACTACTGTTAGGTTTTGTCTCATCATAATCTTTATCACCTTGTGTATTGATGAATTAAATGTATCTTAAAAGTATCTTTATATAAATACATATAAGATACTTATAAAGACAATTAGTGATCAAGATCTCCATGAAATAGAATTAAAGTATTCTAAATGTATTATCGATCACAAGATTTGCTATGATGCATTTTCACGTACAAAAGGAGCCAAAATGAACAAACCGCGTTACCTCCAAATAGCAGAGGAGCTCATTGAGCAAATAGATAGTGGAACACTTGCAGCTGGTTCTATTCTTCCAACCGAAGGTGAGCTACAGAAAAGGTTTGGTGTGAGCCGGGTGACTATCAGAAAATCGATGAAGGTATTGGTTGATAAGGATCTGCTTTTCAGGAAACGAGGCAGCGGTACTTATGTAAAACCACCTCAGGCAACGCATAATGCCATTCAGCTTAATGGGTTTGTTGAAGAAGTTTCTAAACAAGGTAAAAAGCCGGGATCGAAAATAATCACTTTCGAAGTCATTGAAAGTGATGTCGTTATTGCAGAAAAACTGGGCTTGTGTGAAGGCGAAGAAGTTTATTCTATTCGGCGTTTGAGGCTTATTGATGATGAGCCTGAAATACTTGAACACACTTACCTGCCAGTAAACATGTTTCCAGATCTAAGTATCGGGGCGATGCGTAACTCCAAGTATGAATACATCGAGAAAACTAAGGGGCTAAAGATTAAGCTTTCCCGTCAGTCGGCTAAACCGGAAATACTCGTCAATCCTATAGCACAAGAACTTAATGTGGATGAAGGTTATCCGGTAATTAGGGTCGATTCTACCGGTGAACTAGATGATGGTAGAACGTTCGAGTACACAGTACATTACTTTAGAGTGAATCAATATAGTTTTGATTTTGTTGCTTACCGGGAAGTGAAATAGAG
>NZ_JAWMPW010000049.1:0-6732 GCF_033101115.1 Vibrio sp. TH_r3
CGCATCGCTCTGTCCAAAACATCTTGATCCAAACAGAGTGCAGGAAAACTTGAAGTACTTACGCGATATAGTTATCATGAAAGGACTTACACCAGACGCCAATCTAGTAAGTATTTCCGAAAAAACCCGTCCTGCTAGACGGGTTTTTTCACATCTGCATTAAGATTATCCCTTCAAAGCGTTGATCGCAATAACAAAATCACCTTCAAATTTTCTCATAAACAACACTTAACGCTCAAAAAACAACCCATGTATACGTATATTTTACGTATAATATACGTATACTATATGTAAAATATACGTATACATGGAATAAAAATGATCTTCGTAATCTGCAATGAAAAAGGCGGTTCAGGAAAAAGTAGTCTAGCTCAAACTCTCGCAGTTTATTTAAAATCCAAAGACAATAGTGATCCTCTGCTTATTGATGCAGATCCCCAACGTACTACGGCAGAATGGGCAGCAGAAAGAGCAGAGAGCGATTTACCACAAATTCCATGCATTGAATTGACCGGAAATTTAACTAAATCTCTTCAAGATTTAGATAAGCGTTATGGGACAATAGTTATTGATTGTGGAGGGGCTGACTCTAAAGCTATGCGCTCTGCACTTGCCTATGCAAATATAGCCATATTACCCTTTAGACCCAAACGAAGAGACTTAAAAGTAGCTCCGGCTATGGCTGAAATTATAGAAACAGCACAAGCCTTAAATAATAAACTCCAAGTATTTACCTGTGTAACCCAAACCCCCACGCTACCAAGCCAAGGGTATAGAATTCAAGCAGCTAAGAACCTTCTAATGTCATTAAACTTAAACCCATTGAATCACATCACCAGGAACTTAAATGGATGGGATGATGCAGACGAGTCAGGACAGAGCGTCTTAGAATGGGAACAAGATACTAAAGCTGGAGAAGACGCCAAATCTTTATTTGATGAATTGATGGAGGCTATCAATGACAAATAATCCATTTTCCGATATTAAGAAAAAAAGTAAATCTACCGATTTATCTAAGTTTATTGATGAAGCAAAAGTAGATGGTACATCAGATAATCTTGATAAAAATGAACGTAGAGGTTCAAGCTATATTGATAAAGAAACAGGTACAAAAGTAAAACTAACAGGAAAAATATTACAAGTTCCTGTCAATGGATATGAACTAAAAGAACTAGAAAAGGGAGCTAAAAAAATGGGGCTTCCACTTGGTAGCTACTTAAGAACACTAGGGTTAGATGCAGCAGAAAAGTACTGAGTATATGTATAGAGATTAAGCCCAATAGAATTGGCATCAAATACTCAGATGCGGATTACGTAATTTATGTTCAATTAACTAAACTGAGCGACCTATTTTATTAATCGATTAAGTACTTCTGTTTTATTATGAAGCTTTGCATATTCTATGTGTGATATAGCTAAGTCACATGAATTAATATCATATCCAGCGTCAAGCATTTCATTGATAAGATTAAGATCATCACTGTAAATGGCATCCTGAAACATTCTGTGTTCAGAAGAAACTCCGCGAGAAGCCAATATATCAGAGACATCTACATTTTGTTCTTTACCGCAATGCTTACATAGCTTGGCTTCAGATTTGATTAGCTCAGCGCAATACTTACACTTTTTTTGTTCGCCTGATTGAATAACCTTAGCTTCGATAACTTCAGTTTGCTTGCTAACGACAAGTGACAACACAACTCCAATCGGACCTAATAACAAACCGAGAAAAAACCAACCGAAGCTACTGCGCCCTTTGTTGCTAGCAGAAACGGCCGCAATAACACCACACAAAGCCCAAAAAACACCAACACCGAATGACATCGCTACACCTCAAAAAGAATCGGCTAATAAGAAGTATCATACTATAAGGCTCAAACTAGATAAAAAACTAACTCTACTAATGGGGATATGAAACCCAACGGTACGGTTTTGTACGTTAATCATTAAATCAACCAGTTAGAACGGCGTTACGTTTAAGTAGACCCTACGATTATTGGCAAAAAACACGCAAAAAATCAGCATACGTCATTACCTATGTGTCACTACTGGCTGTGTCATGATTAAAATGGCACATTTGTTTTTGTTAGCGTACGTTTTCGTTCCATTGGGCTTCATACACTTAAAACTGGTCAAAATTACAGCGATCATTTTGTTTCATTGACAATTACATGTATAATGTGATCATTATCACAAAAAAGAAGTTATTATGATCCTTGTTACTCTAAAGTTCAAAAAACAAAACAGTGAAGACACCGCTGAAATAGAGCTTCAGGCTATTCCTTCTATAGGTTCTTCCATAATCATTAACGATAAAATTACTAAGGTTGAGGACATTATTTTTGACACCAGAGGTGAACAATCAATTTTGATTCACTGCTCCCGACCTACAGATTTTAACTCAAAACCCCTGACAAAATTGTTTAAAGTTAGTCAATAATAAGGTGCGTTAAATGTCCATTATGTTAAATAGCCAACTTAGCCTCTAAAAACAGGTATCTTGGGCTCTAAGAAGCACAAGAAGCCGTTTTTCACACCTTTGGTAAGCAGATGTACGACTAAAACTCTTTGAAAGTTTGTGACACTTTTAAGGCCATTTACAATGGCTATTGGAATGCATTTGATCTCACCTTCATTTATTACCGTAACCTCTGTTTTTTCATCTTTCTTTGTGTAGTTTTATGTCACGTTTAAAATTAACAACTTTTCATATTATTACCCCTCCTTAACCTCATTGTTTTTTCTCTATTACAATAAATAAATCCATCTAATGTCGGTTTAAAACTCTCGCAGAATTTACAATAAAAACATATAATGTACGGACAAAAAAATAGCAAAAATACGGACAAATCAAATGAAAAACAAAAAACAAAATGTACGTACAAAAATAAACAAATCAGAAAGGCTTGAACTAAGGTGCACAAAGGCTTTCAAAGAATTATTGCAAGAAATTGCCGTACAAAATAATATGAAAATTTCAACACTAATAGAGTCAATATGTACGGACAAAATAAAAGACTATTTTTCGGACAAATCATCTCCTATAGTTAAATCAAAAAAAACAAAGAAACCTGTTTCAGAAAAAACATTGAAACAGGCTCCTATCACTTCTAGTGAAAAAGGAAATAAACAAAACAATTACGAACGTGAAATTTTGAGGATGATGAAAGAAGGTCTGACTCCAACCAAAACAGCAGAATGGTTGAATGAAAATGGATTTAAACCACAACGTGGGGATCAATTCACTTTAAGTAGCGTTAATTCTATACGCAGAAGATTAAAAAAGAATATGTGACACGTTTTTGGACAAAAACGAGTTTAAGCTTAGATCTAGTCTGAACTAATACAGTTAAGTTAAGCCTCGGTAGCACCTTCAGGTTCGACTGGTTCAGACGATGACTCATTGTTATCAGTAACAAGACCAATTAGAAACTGCAGAGGTTTTGTAAGTGCTTTATGTGTAAATGTTAAGAATCATCTGGTTCTTCGAAATTTTCAGGGTATTTAGCACTTAGAAGCTCACGCTCTCTAACTTGAATCAATTTAACAGATTCTTCGCTGATGAAAGTTCCTCGGATCTCTCGAATAGTATTAGCTACCCCAGATGTTGATGCCTTAATCTTGCCTGCCTTAATGTCGAAGTCAATCTCTCCACCACAAATTGCAACTGACAAAGCTAGCGCCATAAATGAGCCTTTATACACAACACTCAAAGGGCTGTTGTAAGATAAAGAGACCACATCCAAAGGTATGTAGCTGTACAAACCACCTTGGTGCATACAAAGAGGGTAATTTCTGTACACTTCTGTTTTTATTTCCCCGTGCTTATATTTCTTACATCGAGTAGTTTCAGCTTTAACAACTTCTGCTAAATACTGTTCGAAAGATATGAGCATTTCATTAATTCGAGTGTCCGTCGGGTTCATTGAAACAAGGGATTCATCTAATTCCTTGAGGAAACTGTGAGCAGCGTTATATAGCCTAGTTACCTCCGTTAAAAGTTCTCCTAAATCCATTGCTCTGTAGGAGTCAGCTTTTCCATAAACTATCTCGAACGACTGCACTGTTAAGTCCGTTTGCGTATGATCCATTTTTTAATCTAAGCTCCTACTTATTTTTGACCAGATCACACATTAACGTATGAATTATTCTAAGGGAAATTTATTCAACAGAGCACAGTAGATTTCTGATTCTAAGTGGGAATGGGGCAGAAATGAGTTTGGAAATATCACCTCTATCTGATCCCAATCAGCAAAGAAAACACTGCTTCTAGTAAGAACTATGCTTTCTTTCATTCCTGCACAGAATGTTTCTTGTGAACATTAATCAAACCAAAATATTACCACTGCATACCCCTTCAAATTTACTCAGAGTCCCTCCCTTTTTGTTCGCTTCGCATTACAAAATCGGGAAGAACGCTTCGAAAATTTCGCGAACCTGCTCGCGCTATGTAGAATTAAAAAATTCCACATAGCGCGAGTATTAATAAGGCTTATATTAATTTCACGCAACATAAGAGCTGCAACAAAATAAATGCAACATGAATAGTTTGCAAATTGAAAGTCTAAATGTGATACTGAAATTTGCTACCTTTCTGCATTTTATGCAGAAGCCTGACCTCTATAACCACTTTGGTTTGGTCTGCGAAAATCAAATCCGCGCTTAGTCAGAGAACTAAAAAATGATTTTGTCTCAGGGGAGTACGACCTAGTTAACATCGTATACGGTGGCAATGATTGTTGAACCATCGGAGCATCTCAAAGTAGCAAAAACAATAAATCAACAACGCTTTTCACTGGCGGATAGTGCTCGGTTTTAGGTGTGAACAGTCAGCCCGTTTTTACGTTAAAAACGAAATGGCGAACGGCAATGCCGTCTGAATATTTTTACGAAAATATTTAGCTAGTTCTTACGCACACATCGAGATTTATTATGAGCTTTGATCCTATTGCAGCGGGTGAGGCTGCCAAAAAAATACGCACTTTACGCAAAGGGAAAAACTACAAAAAACGCACATCTAAATTAGAACCGTTTCGTGCAGAAATAGCCAAAATGTACACTCACGACTATTCTTTAGAGCTTATTCAATTACATCTTAAAGATAAATATAATCAATATGCAGCTCGCAGTACTATCCTTCGTTACCTCCATTCCATAGGAGTAACACGTAATGGCTAGAGGGCACTTCGCCAAATCAGAAACTCAAGCCGCCTCTGTAATGAAAGAAATGCAAGGACAAGGTAATGTCATTGAGTCAGTTGGAACGGCTAGAAACTATGAGCAAGCACTGAAAACCTGTTGTGAGTATTTAAAAGAATTTAAGCTAGGCTCTCTCCGAGAAATAACCCTAGAGAAAGCGCACACTTATTTAGAAATACGTTCTCAAGAGTGTTCACAAAAAACCATCGATATGGATCGTCAGGCTATCCAGGCCATGATGCAGAATGTTACTCACGAACTGAAAGAAACAGAAAAAATTGATGTTATAAAATCCTCAATCGATACTATTAAATCCTCACGTTCTTATACTCCGGAACAAGTCAGCGCAATCATTCAACACCAAACTGAGCATCACTCTCTCTCAGTACAACTTTGTTATGAAGCTGGTCTACGCGCTCACGAGCTGCTCTCCCTACGACCTTCTGGTGAAGTGAATCCAAGCCCACGGGACGTACACCCAAATAAATTTTCTCACCTCCCCAATGAGTCAAAAACCTACACAATTGACGGGAAAGGCGGTCTTATTCGTGAAGTACAAATCCCCAATCATTTATCGGAACGTTTAGAAGAACGTAGACTCGACACACCCACAACAGTGATTGATAGAGGCATAAATTACGAATCACACTACAACATAGCCGGAGGACACAAATTTTCTGATTCGTTCAGCAAAGCGAGTTCTCGCGCTCTAGGCTATTCAAACGGTGCTCACGGCCTACGCCACAGCTACGCTCAAAATCGTTATGAACAATTAGCTAATCACTTTAAACGTATCGATGTAATGACGATTATTTCTCAAGAACTCGGGCATTTTCGACCAGATATTACAGAGGTATATCTAAGATGAAAGCAGGGGTTCTAACATTACTTATAATTGGATTAATACAAATTTTCGCTGCACCATATGTAGATTGGTTAACGCCTTCTGATGCAATATGGCTTGTAGATAAAACAATTCAAAACGAGACAAAAATGCTAGCACAGGGCGCAAATACGCTCTGGTATCAATGGCAATCTTGGGGTTACATATACATATTTCTGGTAATCACTGCTTTAACTTTAGGAACAATTTACAACAAAATACGCACGATATCGGATGTAGCCTTAATAGAAGCCAAACTAAAATTAGAACAAAAAACCGAAGAAATGGAGAAAATAAAACGCGAATACCGCGACCAAATAGAACAAGAAGTTCAAAACAAACACTCCCAAGAATCAAAACAACTAAACCTAAAAGCTCAAGAACTCCACACCATTCAAACTCAAATAGAAATACAAAAAGTTGAATCACATGAAAACCTAAAAAAAGCGAATCATGTAGTACGTAGACAACAACAAGAAACCCAAAGTAAATTAGGACAAAGAGATAGATTGAGACAAGAAAAAAAACGAATAGCTGAATTCTTAGAAAAAATGGATTGGAAATTCACAGATGGAAGAAAAATAACATATACAGAATTATCAAGATTAGCAAAAGAACATAAGAAATACTGAGACAGAAAAAAAATAAAG
>NZ_JAWMPW010000050.1:0-5982 GCF_033101115.1 Vibrio sp. TH_r3
ACCGTACACTTTTGAAAGTGTAGTACAGATAGCAGCTGTTAGAGTTGTTTTACCGTGGTCAACGTGGCCGATAGTACCAACGTTTACGTGCGGTTTCGTACGTTCAAATTTTTCTTTAGACATGACTTGTCCCTCTAGGTACGGATTTAGGTGGCTTTGATGACCACGCAACCAAAAATACTTGGTATATTGTAAAATTTATTCGTAAAACAATATTTTCTTTGGAACGAAAAAATCAAAAAGAAATTAATGCTTCAGAACTGGTGCTGATACCCAGATTTGAACTGGGGACCTCACCCTTACCAAGGGTGCGCTCTACCGACTGAGCTATATCAGCACTCATAATATGGAGCGTGCAGCGGGAATCGAACCCGCATCATCAGCTTGGAAGGCTGAGGTAATAGCCATTATACGATGCACGCACACGTAACTCTGAGAGCTATTTCCTTAAGAATATGGTGTTCCTTAAGAATAATATGGTGGAGGGGGACGGATTCGAACCATCGAAGGCGGAGCCGGCAGATTTACAGTCTGCTCCCTTTGGCCACTCGGGAACCCCTCCAAAATTTCTTTTTCTTTAAAGCTTTTTCGCTTACTAAGAAAATGGTGCCGACTACCGGAATCGAACTGGTGACCTACTGATTACAAGTCAGTTGCTCTACCTACTGAGCTAAGTCGGCACATAAGTGGAGCGCATTCTATTGGATGATCTTTTACCTTGCAATAGGTAAATTAAAAAAAGTTACGTTTTCCGCAACTTTCTCGCTTATAGAGCAGATTTTGAACACTTATTCGACCTAATATAACAATATGTCGATTAAGTCGCTTGAAATCCTACCAAGTTGATGTATTTTTCACTCTCCTTCTTTTTTAACGGCAGCAATTTTATGAGCCCTTATATGTCTTTTGATCGTAATCATTGGTCAGAACTACGTAATTCTGTACCGATGACATTATCAGAAGAAGATTTAAAAGAGTTACAAGGGATTAATGAAAAGCTGTCTATGCAAGAGGCAGTGGAAATTTATTTGCCATTAACCCGGCTACTAAATCTTTATATTTCTGCCAGGCAAGGGAGGAATTCGGTGTTGCATAAGTTTTTAGGCAAAGAACAACCGTCTCCTCCATTTGTTATTGGTATCGCCGGAAGTGTCGCGGTGGGGAAAAGTACCACGGCAAGACTACTTAAAGCTCTTTTGTCTAAATGGAAACAGCACCATAAAGTAGAATTAATCACTACTGATGGTTTTCTACTGCCAAACAAAGAGCTCAATAAACGCGATCTTATGTCAAAAAAAGGATTTCCTGAATCTTATGACATGAAGAGTTTAGTTCAATTTGTATCCGACATAAAAGCATGTAAACGCCATGTTAGTGCTCCCGTTTACTCACATATTACTTATGATATTACGCCAGAAGAAAAGGTCGTTGATTTACCAGATGTACTTATTATAGAAGGGCTAAATGTATTACAAAGTGGTATGGATTACCCTCACGATCCACATCGTGTATTTGTATCGGATTTTGTTGATTTCTCTATATTTGTAGATGCGGATGTGAAGCTTATAGAACGATGGTATATCGAAAGATTTATTAAATTTAGAGAAAGTGCTTTTAAAAAGCCAGAATCTTATTTTTCGCACTATACTCAGTTATCTAAACAAGAATCGATTGATAAAGCACTGACTATTTGGCGTACCATAAATGGTAAAAATCTAATCGAAAATATTTTACCAACTAGAGAACGAGCCCAATTGATATTAAAAAAGGGCAGCAATCATATGGTAAAAGAAATTCTATTGAGAAAATAACAATACGTACTGCTTTTCACTACTAGATCTCGTTATCTTTTCTTAAAGAGATTTCACCGCCAATGAAGCTCTGTACGCCACTGTGTGTTTCTATCAATATAGCGCCTTGATCGTTGATCCCTTTTACCACACCAGAGACTTCTCGTTCGCCCATGAGCAGTTTAACTGGCCTATCTATAAAATTATCTAAGCGGTTCCACCTTGGTACAAATTCATTCATGCCAAATAGCTCATAATCTTCAAGCGTTTTCTTCCAAGTGTTAATAATAGTTGCAGCTAAAATATTCCGTTCAGGTAAGTCACTAGTCACACCCGATAGAGAGGTCCATGGTTGATCGATACCAGCAATAGCCATTGGCATGTCGATATTCATACCCATGCCGATAACTAAATGTGCCGCTCCGCCTGCTTGTCCATTCATCTCGACTAATATTCCTGCGAGTTTTTTATCATTGTGATAAAGATCGTTTGGCCATTTGAGTTTTATCCCTTTGATACCTATCGACTCTAAGGCTTCAACCACAGCAACACCAACAACTAAACTTAATCCCATTGATGCAGCCATGCCGGCTTCAAGTTTCCAATACATAGATAAGTACAAGTTGCTGCCGAAAGGAGAAACCCATTGTCGACCCCTTCTTCCTCTTCCATGAGATTGATACTCTGCCAGACAAGTCGCACCACTCTCTAGCGATCCATTTCGTTCGAGTAAATATTGATTAGTCGAGTCAATCACAGGAATTAACTCGACATGTTGCTTAGTTAGCGCCTCAATTTTTTGCTTATGTAATAGCTCAATCGGCTTTGATAAGCGATACCCCTTACCCTGAATCCTATATATATCCAAGCCCCAAGCCAAAATGCTTTTTATATGTTTACCTATTGCCGCTCTAGATATGCCTAGTTTAGTACCTAGTACTTCGCCAGACACAAACTCCCCAGAAGATAACAATTCGATGATCTTAAGTTTGACGCTATAATCTTTCATTTATTTACTTATCATTTTGTGTAGATATGTTTCTTCTTTCGAATCAAAAAAACGGACTTCGTGCTCTAGACGTATTTTATATTTGTCGAACACAGTTGCGCATATTTTTGTAGCTAGTTCTAGGATGTCTTGCGAGGTCGCATCATTCATATTAACGATCACTAATGCTTGCTCTTTGTGTACCATAGCACCTCCACAAGTTACGCCTTTTAATCCACTATGGTCAATTAACCAACCAGCAGCAACTTTCATCCCTCCACTTACTGAATGAGCTACCAATTCTGGAAATAGTGTCTTTAATCTCTCAAAATGTTGATCCGTAATTATTGGATTTTTAAAAAAACTCCCTGCATTGCCAATAACTTCCGGGTCTGGCAACTTATTTCGTCTTACCAAACAAATTTCATCAAAAACTCGTTTAGCGTTCAATTCATCAACTGGAATAGCCGCTAAGTGTCCATAATTAACAACCGGTTTCCACTGTTTAGGTAACTTTAAACCAACACTCACCACTACGACTTTGCCACGTAATTCGTTTTTGAATATCGAATCTCTATAACCAAAGTGGCACGCATTCGTTGTCAATTTAGATACCTCAAAGCTGTCGAGATGAAGTACTTCTACATACTCACAGATATCTTTAAATTCCACACCATAAGCACCAATATTTTGAATAGGAGCAGATCCTGCACAACCTGGAATCAAAGCCAAATTTTCCAGACCTAAATAACCTTGTTTTAGTGTCCACTTCACCAGTTCTGGCCAATCTTCCCCACCTTTAACTGCAAGATGCCAATCGCTATCACTTTCTGTCACTTGTATTCCACAGTAACGGTTGATAATAACCACACCATTAAAATGCTTGGTAAAAAGAACATTACTTCCCTTACCTAATAGAAGCTTAGGTAAATCGCTCCATTCCTTGTTTTGATAAACAGAAATAAGATCTTCATTGGATTCAATAATCACCAAAAAGTCACAGGTCACATTAACTGCGAAGGTATGAAACGATTTTAAATTAGCTTTTTTATATATTTGCATAGCATTCGAGGATAAGATAACAGTTTTACTATTCTACCTTATTGAACGAATAAACGCAGTTTGAATCATGCAAATAACCATTAGTCGACTTGACCCACAGATGATCCCTTTGGTTCAAAAGTTGTACAAGCAGCACTATAAATCATCCAAGGCAAAGAAAGACGAATTGATATTTGTGGCGCGCTGCGACCAGGAAATTTGTGGCGTTGTGCGCTTAAAGACGATTGGTCATTATCGTTTGTTAACCGGAATGCTAGTCATACCTAAATACAGAAGACTCGGCATTGCGCATTTGTTACTTCAACACTGCACGAAAGTAACACTGAATAGCAGTGATTATTGCTTCGCCTATTACAACCTTGAAGCATTTTACCAACAGCATAATTTTACACTAACACCCAAAGAGCAGTTACCAGAACCATTAAAGAATCTATTTCTACGCTATTCAGCGAGCGGTAAATCTCTTTCAGCCATGCATTACTGCTGTTTCGATTAGTCGTTGCCATGTTTTGGGCTTACTATTTTGTCAATTTATCATTATCCTAGTCACAAATAAGTGTCTAATTTTTAAAAATTTCAATATCATTAACGATCACGTATCAATTCTTATAGTAATAATTAGTTACTCTAGGCAGACATTTGATAAGATTTAGTTTAGTTAATTTTTAATACCTGAGGCAATTTATAAAATATGATGGCATTACACAATCCGTTCAAACAGATGCCTACTATCGCTTTAGATGCAGACGCTTTTAATATTCTGCATACCGCTGAAGACTTTAGAGAATGTTTGTTGGCGCACATTCGAAATGCTCAGAAACGTATTTATATCACCGCACTCTACTTAGAAGATGATGAAGCTGGTCGGGAAGTTTTATCGGCTCTCTATCAAGTTAAACAAATCAAACCCGATCTAGACATTGTTATTTGTGTTGACTGGCACAGGGCACAAAGAGGCTTGATTGGCGCAGAACAATCAGCAGGCAACGCGAGTTTATATAAGGAGTATTCGGCTAAGTATGCTCATAAAGTGCCTGTGTATGGCATTCCTGTGCGTGGACGTGAAGTTTTTGGCGTATTACACCTTAAAGGGTTTGTTATAGATGATACTGTAATTTACAGTGGCGCCAGCTTAAATAACATCTACCTAAACTTTCACGAAAAGTATCGGTTTGATCGTTATCATATTCTTAATAACCATACTTTAGCCACATCGATGGTTAACTTTATTAAAAACGATATGGTAGCGCACCCTGCAGTCTATGATCTCTGCTGTCCTGATAAGCCAAATACCAAAGAAATAAAACTCGCTATTCGACGCTTTCGTTCATCTTTAGCGCAGTCGGAATATAAGTTTGAGCATCAAGAACCACAAAATAACCAAGTGGCGTTAACTCCACTTGTCGGCATAGGTAAAAGACGTAATAAACTAAACCTTAGGATAAATCAGCTTATTGCTGCCGCTAAAGAAGAAATTTTCATTTGTACACCTTATTTCAACTTTCCTAAGAGTGTCTCTAAACAGGTAAAACGAGCATTAAGACGAGGGGTAAAAGTAACCATCGTCGTTGGAGATAAAACTGCCAACGATTTTTATATCTCTCCTGATGAACCGTTCAAAACTATTGCAGGTTTGCCTTATTTATATGAAATGAATTTAAGACGTTTCGCTAAAATGAATGAAGCAAATATGGCAAGCAGAAAGCTATCATTAAAGCTTTGGAAACATGATAACAATAGCTTTCACTTAAAAGGTATTTGGGTAGATAAGCGTTATATGTTACTAACGGGTAATAACCTCAATCCACGAGCTTGGAGCTTAGATCTGGAAAATGCTTTATTAATACAAGATAACCAGCACCTTTTGACATCAAAGTTTGAGGCTGAGATAGAAAACATCCTGAAACATACAGATTTAATTGGTAGTTATAAGCAATTAGACAGACTTGATACTTATCCAGTAGAAGTACAAAAACTTATCCGTAAGATAACACGAGTCAAAGCAGATAAAGTACTTAAAAACATTTTATAGACACGTCCTTTTCATTTAAACAGTAGTAATGAATCTCCTTAGTCTTTGCTACTGTTTAAAAATTAAAATCATAAAACGCAAAAAAGCCTCAACATTTCTGTTGAGGCTTT
>NZ_JAWMPW010000051.1:0-3439 GCF_033101115.1 Vibrio sp. TH_r3
GTACCTTCAGCATCTACAATAGCGCGGGTTATGGGGATGATTAACCCTGTTCGTCTGCAACACTGCTTTATAGAGTGGATGAAAGAATGTTGCGAGCTGACCGATGGGGAAGTAGTTGCGATTGATGGAAAAACGGTTCGAGGCTCTTATGACAAATCTAAAGGTTTAGGCACAATTCACATGGTGAATGCGTTTGCAACTGCGAATGGCGTGAGTCTGGGACAACAAAAGGTTGATTTAAAAAGCAACGAAATTACAGCGATCCCTAACTTATTGGATTTACTCGATATATCAGGTTGTCTAATCACTATTGATGCGATGGGTTGTCAGAAGAAAATAGCCCAAAAAATCTTAGATGTAAAAGCTGATTACTTACTTGCGGTAAAGGGTAATCAAGGGAGACTTGAGCAAGCTTTTGATTCATATTTTGATATGAGCATGCTACAAAATTATGATGGTGATTCATATAGCACGCAAGAAAAGTCTCGTGATAGACAAGAGACGAGGCTTGCTTTGGTGAATGGTGATTTATCAGTACTTGGTGACTTGAAAGAAGAGTGGCCAGGATTGAAAACGATGGGAATAATTGTATCTTTGAGGCAGCAAAGAGAAGCAGTCGAAGAGTCGGAAGTGTCAGTTCGTTATTATATTAGCTCGAAGGATTTAGATGCTAAGACTTTGTTAAATTCAACGCGTTCACATTGGCTGGTAGAATCGATGCATTGGATCCTCGATACTCAATTCGGAGAAGATGAATCACGAAAAAGAGTGGATGATCGAGCAGAGAATTTCGCAAGGATCAGGCAAATGTGTCTGAACTTTTTGAGAAGCGAAAGCTCGTTTAAAGGTAGTATTAAGCATAAAAGAGCGAAGTGTGCGATGGAAGAAAAGTATCTTTCGACCGTTCTTTCAAGCCTTAATTGACGGGGATGTTCATGATTTTTCCGTGAAAGAAGATGCTTGTCGAATTAGAGTTGATGATCGAGCAGAGTCTTTTTCAAGGATCAGACAGGCTTGTTTGAACCTTTTGAAAGGAGAGAAAAGTTTTAAAGGTGGTATCACGCGAAAACGAATGATGTGTGCGATGGATGAAAACTACTTGAGTAAGGTTCTCGGAAGCGTTGCATAGCGGCGATGTTCATGCGATTTCAGTGATCCAGTAGGTTGTGCGCCAAAATTGATATAACGAAGGGCGTGAAAGAATTTGTCGATTGGTTTAGAGGTTATTATCAAAAATGAATGTATCAAAAATAGTAGTTATTACCTCTAATACTAGTTGGTATCTCTATAATTTTCGGAAAAATACGATATTGGCCTTAATCAAAGAAGGTTATCGAGTCGTAGCTATCTCCCCAAAGGATGATTACTCGCAAAAACTTGCAGATTTAGGGACCGAGTACCAGCATATTGAAATAGATCAAGGAGGGACTAATCCAATTAAGGATGTGGGTACTTTTTTTGAGTTTATTGGTCTATATAAGAAAATACGTCCGGATGTAGTTCTTAATTTTACCCCAAAGAACAATATTTACAGTACCTTAGCTGCTTCATTGTTTGGTGCAAAGTCTGTCAATAATATTGCTGGGCTTGGCATGGTGTTTATCAACGAGAATATCACGGCTAAACTTGCTCGTTTCTTATATAAAATTAGCCAACCTAAAGCGCATACGATTTTCTTTCAAAACAATGAAGATAAAGAGCTATTCGCCAAACACAAACTGGCTCCTCTTGATATCACTGATAGAGTGCCTGGCTCTGGTGCGGATCTTACTCGTTTTTCTTTGTCTCCGAGTGATGATGATGGCGTAGTTCGTTTTTTACTGATCGCGAGAATGCTTTATGACAAAGGTATTGGGTACTATGTGGAAGCGGCACGTGAACTAAAATCCAAATATGGTCACAAGGTCGAATTTTGTTTACTCGGATTTCTTGATGTAAATAACCCTTCTGCGGTCTCAAAAGCTGAAATGAACGCTTGGGTCGAAGAGGGAATAGTTAACTACCTTGGCACATCGGATAATGTAGAGTCTGAAATAGCAAAAGTTGATTGTATGGTGCTACCTTCCTTCTATCGTGAAGGTGTCCCTAAATCCTTGCTTGAAGCTTGTGCTATGGGTAAACCTATCGTGACGACTGATAATGTAGGCTGTCGTGAGACTGTTGATGATGGTGTTAATGGCTATTTGTGTGAGCTTCGCAGTACATCCAGCCTTGTTGAAAAATTAGAGTCAATGATAAATCTTTCACATGATCAGCGTTTATCAATGGGCGAGAAAAGTCGTATTAAAGTTGAAAACGAATTTGATGAGAAAATTGTTATCAACAAATACATACAAGCGGTTAAGTCTGCCATTGATTCTTAAGTACTGCGGGTTGTAACTTTTGATGAGTTCGCTCGCATCCCAATAGTCATTTGAGTGCGATTTTACCGTCAACAAAATGAGAAACGGATAAATAACGTATTCTAAGTCGAGCATTGGGTGTGGCATTGATCAGACTTGGAAAATCATGCTTCATAAGGACTCCTTTTAATAGTTCACATTAGATCATAAAATTAACGGAATTGGTATAAGCCTTCTCTATGAATTTAAGCCATTAATACACTTTTTCAGGAAGGTTACGGCAGCGTCTCACCCAACTGGTAATACGCCAAACATAACTCATCGTAACAGTATAGAAAGCAAAGCAAACCAGAAATAGGATAAACATGGTCGATTCTGGTATTTTCAACAATTCACCGCAGATCCCAAACCCTGCAAAGCTGCTGGCGATGGCGCAGATGATCGCGAGCGTTTGACGAGGCGTAAACCCCAGTCGTTGGAATATATGATGTAAGTGCTCTCTGTCGGGTTTGAAAGGGGAGTTGCCGCGTCGTACGCGTCTGAACATGATGGCGGCCATATCCATTAGCGGAATAGCAATCAACCATAAAGCAGTAATAGGACTCATTTGTGCTGTAGATGAGTTTTGGCTAGCACCAAGCAGTAGCCAAATGACGGTAAAACCAATCATCATGCTACCGGCATCCCCCATAAAGACTTTACGCTCTCGTCCAAGAATGCCGAGGTTCATAAAGATATATGGAATAATCGCCACAATAAACACTACGCACAGATATGCTAGGCCATGTTGACTGTCGACTTTTAGTAATATAGCAATAGCACCCAGAGTCACAATAGCAAGCCCACCGAGTAAACCATCAATCCCATCCACCATATTAAAGGCATTGATTGCACCTACTACCGCTAAAATCGTGATAACCGGACTAAGAAAACCTAAATGCAAATCGCCAAGCCCGAAAAGGTTACCTATGTTTTCCAATCGAAGGTCGGCAAAGTACATCATGCAAATGGAGAGGATGGCTTGAACAATAAGACGGATCTTGAAACTGATATCGAATTTGTCATCAAGAGCGCCGATAATAATAAGCGCTGCGATA
>NZ_JAWMPW010000052.1:0-3074 GCF_033101115.1 Vibrio sp. TH_r3
CAGCACTTACACACCCTGCCTATCAACGTTCTAGTCTCGAACAACCCTTTAGGACACGTAAAGTGCCAGGGAAGACTCATCTCAGGGCTCGCTTCGCGCTTAGATGCTTTCAGCGCTTATCGATTCCGAACTTAGCTACCGGGCAATGCCATTGGCATGACAACCCGAACACCAGAGGTTCGTCCACTCCGGTCCTCTCGTACTAGGAGCAGCCCCCTTCAATCTTCCAACGCCCACGGCAGATAGGGACCGAACTGTCTCACGACGTTCTAAACCCAGCTCGCGTACCACTTTAAATGGCGAACAGCCATACCCTTGGGACCGACTTCAGCCCCAGGATGTGATGAGCCGACATCGAGGTGCCAAACACCGCCGTCGATATGAACTCTTGGGCGGTATCAGCCTGTTATCCCCGGAGTACCTTTTATCCGTTGAGCGATGGCCCTTCCATTCAGAACCACCGGATCACTATGACCTGCTTTCGCACCTGCTCGAATTGTCATTCTCGCAGTCAAGCGGGCTTATGCCATTGCACTAACCACACGATGTCCAACCGTGTTTAGCCCACCTTCGTGCTCCTCCGTTACTCTTTGGGAGGAGACCGCCCCAGTCAAACTACCCACCAGGCACTGTCCTCATCCCCGATTAGGGGACTAAGTTAGAACATCAAGCATACAAGGGTGGTATTTCAAGGTTGACTCCACTCCATCTAGCGACGAAGTTTCATAGTCTCCCACCTATCCTACACATGTAGGGTCAATGTTCAGTGCCAAGCTGTAGTAAAGGTTCACGGGGTCTTTCCGTCTAGCCGCGGGTACACTGCATCTTCACAGCGATTTCAATTTCACTGAGTCTCGGGTGGAGACAGCGTGGCCATCATTACGCCATTCGTGCAGGTCGGAACTTACCCGACAAGGAATTTCGCTACCTTAGGACCGTTATAGTTACGGCCGCCGTTTACCGGGGCTTCGATCAAGAGCTTCGTCCTAAGACTAACCCCATCAATTAACCTTCCGGCACCGGGCAGGCGTCACACCGTATACGTCATCTTACGATTTTGCACAGTGCTGTGTTTTTAATAAACAGTTGCAGCCACCTGGTATCTGCGACTCCCAATAGCTCCATCCGCAAGGGATTTCACCGTCAAGAGCGTACCTTCTCCCGAAGTTACGGTACCATTTTGCCTAGTTCCTTCACCCGAGTTCTCTCAAGCGCCTTGGTATTCTCTACCCGACCACCTGTGTCGGTTTGGGGTACGATTCCTTATAATCTGAAGCTTAGAGGCTTTTCCTGGAAGTATGGCATCAATGACTTCATCACCGTAGTGACTCGACATCGGGTCTCAGCCTAACAATTTCCCGGATTTACCTAAGAAATTAGCCTACACCCTTGAACCTGGACAACCATCGCCAGGCCCACCTAGCCTTCTCCGTCCCCCCATCGCAATTATAAGAAGTACGGGAATATTAACCCGTTTCCCATCGACTACGCTTTTCAGCCTCGCCTTAGGGGTCGACTTACCCTGCCCCGATTAACGTTGGACAGGAACCCTTGGTCTTCCGGCGTGGGGGTTTTTCACCCCCATTATCGTTACTCATGTCAGCATTCGCACTTCTGATACCTCCAGCAAACCTTACAGTTCACCTTCAACGGCTTACAGAACGCTCCCCTACCCAATGAAGTAAACTTCATTGCCGCAGCTTCGGTGTATAGCTTAGCCCCGTTACATCTTCCGCGCAGGCCGACTCGACCAGTGAGCTATTACGCTTTCTTTAAATGATGGCTGCTTCTAAGCCAACATCCTGGCTGTCTGAGCCTTCCCACATCGTTTCCCACTTAGCTATACTTTGGGACCTTAGCTGGCGGTCTGGGTTGTTTCCCTCTCCACGACGGACGTTAGCACCCGCCGTGTGTCTCCCGGATAGTACTTACTGGTATTCGGAGTTTGCAAAGGGTTGGTAAGTCGGGATGACCCCCTAGCCTTAACAGTGCTCTACCCCCAGTAGTATTCGTCCGAGGCGCTACCTAAATAGCTTTCGGGGAGAACCAGCTATCTCCAGGTTTGATTGGCCTTTCACCCCTAGCCACAAGTCATCCGCTAATTTTTCAACATTAGTCGGTTCGGTCCTCCAGTTGATGTTACTCAACCTTCAACCTGCCCATGGCTAGATCACCTGGTTTCGGGTCTATACCTAGCAACTCGACGCCCAGTTAAGACTCGGTTTCCCTACGGCTCCCCTATTCGGTTAACCTTGCTACTAAATATAAGTCGCTGACCCATTATACAAAAGGTACGCAGTCACACCAAAAAGGTGCTCCTACTGCTTGTACGTACACGGTTTCAGGTTCTATTTCACTCCCCTCACAGGGGTTCTTTTCGCCTTTCCCTCACGGTACTGGTTCACTATCGGTCAGTCAGTAGTATTTAGCCTTGGAGGATGGTCCCCCCATATTCAAACAGGATATCACGTGTCCCGCCTTACTCGTTTTCACTTAAAATGATGTGTCGGTTACGGGGCTATCACCCTGTATCGCAATACTTTCCAGAATCTTCACCTGCATCATTAAAAGCTTAAGGGCTAGTCCAATTTCGCTCGCCGCTACTTTCGGAATCTCGGTTGATTTCTACTCCTCCGGGTACTTAGATGTTTCAGTTCCCCGGGTTTGCCTTATTAACCTATGTATTCAGTTAATAATACTAGCTTATGCTAGTGGGTTTCCCCATTCAGAAATCCCAGACTCAAACGGTTATTACTACCTAATCTGGGCTTATCGCAAGTTATTACGTCTTTCATCGCCTCTGACTGCCAAGGCATCCACCGTGTACGCTTAGTCACTTAACCATACAACCCCAAGAGGTTTCTTTTTACTGTCACTGACGTGACGATAAATAAGCGTATGGCAAACAACCAAGGTGTTTATTGTTGTCTCATTATTTGAATGAGCGAGACAACGTTCGATTTTGCCGGACTCAAATATAAACAGCTTTCGCTGTTTCCAAGAACACTTGAATGTGTGTTGGTACCTATCACTCATAATGAGTCATAGGATTTGAGAACTTTTATTTGAATAAT
>NZ_JAWMPW010000053.1:0-2415 GCF_033101115.1 Vibrio sp. TH_r3
TGAAAACTTCATCATTGATACCCAAGTATCCGACTTTACTGCTGAATTGGAATCGGATTCTGGCCGTGACAGCAGCTTTACATCTGACAATGTCACTAACGAACTGCCTCTAGTGTTTAGTGGTAGTGCAGAAGAAGGTTCAACCATCGTTATCGCGATTGATGGCTACTCCTATCAAGCCGTGTTTGATAGCACCGATCCAACCTCTTGGAATGTCACCATTAGCGAAGAATTTTTAGTCGATGGCCAAGCATGGAGTGATGATTATACGCTAGAAGAAGACGGTGAGTACGACTACCAATTTACCGTTATCGATTCCGTTGGCAACCAATTAACCAGCACCACTAGTGCCGACTCCGGACTGATTGGTAATGGCACCGAACTGTCCGATTTAACCGGGACAGTTACCTTAGACCAATCGGTAGCGCTTGATGCAGAGCTCAGTGCCGACAGCAGTGTCGATACTGGTTTATCGCAAACAGACGGCATTACTCAGACTACTTCACCGACGTTTACTGGCGTAACCGAACTGGATGCCAGTATAATCATCACCATCAAACAAGATGGCCAAGTTGTAGAAACGTACAGCTTCGATAACAGTCAAGACGCCGCGGCGAATAACGCGCAGCTGTCAGTATCGGATGAAGGAGAGTGGTCTTACACCATTGACGATGTGTTAGCCGATGGTGAGTACACCGTCGAGATTGACGCAACCGACATTGCTGGTAACCAATCGGATACGGTAACCGATGCATTAATCATTGATAACAGCGCCACATTAGTAGTGGAAGGGATCAGTGCGGCTACCGATTCTGCGCCGAGTGAAGCAACGGAAGGCGATGCCCGTTTCAGTGACCAATTAACCAACATCACGCCAAGTCTTGAAGGCACAGCGGATGCTAACGCCGAAGTCACCATTACCCTTACTGCGCCAGACAATAGCCAAATTGAGCTAAGCACAACAGCCGATGCAAATGGAGTGTGGTCGTTAGATTTACAAGGCCTTACTGAGCTTGAATCAGCCGGTTTATTAGATACAAATGGCGATTTAGCCCAAAATGGGCGTTACTCGTATCAAGTTTCGTCAGTGGATGTTGCCGGCAACGAAAGCAATAGCGCCAGTGCCTATTTTGAGTTCGATTCCACCGCGCAAAGTGGTGTGAACTTTAGCGGAGGTTTAGCGCAAGTTGAAGCGAGTGATAGCGGTCTTTACCTTGACGATGGCATCACCACGGCGCAATCGCCGACCTTTGACGGTTACGGTGAAGTGGGCGCGAGCGTCTCGTTAACGATTGAAAATGTGGGCACCTTCACGGCGGTGACGGATAGCGATGGTTATTGGTCGATAGATCTAGCCGATGAAGGCATCGTGTTGGCGGAAAGCGCGTACGATTACCAATTAAGTCTCACCGATGATGCAGGCAACAGTGCCTCGCTTGCTGAGCAAACTGTCGTTGTTGACCTGACCAATTCAGCCAACGCCACAGCTGAGCTAGAAGATAGCGAGGAATCGGATACCGGCTCGTACAATTCAGACGATTATACCGCGAATCCTCAGCCGGTATTTACCGGTACGGTTGATGAAACCGCTAACGTGGTGTTCTCTTTGTACCAGAAAAATGAAGACGGTGAGATCATTGATGTTCATAGTTATGAGCTAGGTGAAATCAGCGACAGTTGGAGTTTTGACCTGTCGACGACTGATTATGAGATGAGCAACTCCGGTAACTACTATTATAGTGTCACCTCCACTGATTTGGCCGGTAACACGTTAGACAGCAGTGAATACAGCTTCACGTTAGACTTGGAGAATACCCTACAAGCAGAGCTTGACGCCACGACTGATACTGGTTCGGTCAATGGCGTCGCCATTATTGATGGAACGAGCACCACGATTGCACTAGCTGATAAAACCACCAATGATGCTGAATTGCATTTCAGCGGCAGCGGTGAAGCGGGTGATACGGTTGTTATTGATATTTACGATGCCGATAACAATAAGGTGGATTCCACTACGATCACCCTCGCGGGTACGCGTGGTGATGGCAGCTCGGAATCGTGGTCATTTGATTCAAGCGCATTGTTGGACCAATCCGACACTACTTTGGTAGAAAACTTTACTTACCAAATCAGCTCGGTTGATTTAGCGGGTAATACCACTACTTATACTGGCTCAGTGACGGTTGACCAAACCATCGTCACCACGCTTACAGCAGAAGGCTTGACCGATGAATCGGATTCAGAGCCAGCAGGCAGTGCGGAACAAAACGATGATATTACCTATTTAACCCCAGTGCTTGAAGGGGAAGTGGGCGATGATGCCGTTAGTGTGAGCATTGTGTTAACTCATTTAGATGGCGAAGCATTAACGTCTGACGAGTCAGAGCGCACTTATACCGGCACTGTTGTAGATGG
>NZ_JAWMPW010000054.1:0-2235 GCF_033101115.1 Vibrio sp. TH_r3
GAGTTGTTTTCGTGCGGTCGTCATGGTGATCCTCATGCGTTTTGTACCACGATAACAAGCTGAGTATTTAAGGGAAATTGAGCGTGTATAAATTGAACAAGTGTGACAGAAACTCAGTCGCTTTCTCATACTATTTGGTGTGTGTCCTTGTAAGCGATCGGTGTGTGTCCCGTTAAACTACCGTTAAACTATCCCGTTAAACTAGAGCTCAGTAATCACCAGCTCGGTAAAACCTGTACTGCTGTCGAGCTGTCGAGAAAAATGGAAAGATGGATAATGATGTATTATAAGTTCTGCTGTGGTGTCAATTATACTCCCTTCTAATAAATGTCCTCCAATAACACGTCCTGCACTATCAGAAACTGACACATGAATATGTTGATGTTCTATTGTTAAAGTGCCCATCACTGATACTATTTCTAGTGGTTCTTCGAGTTGTAATGTTGTCTGTGCTCCGGCTAACCGAAGGTTTACTATAGAAAAACAACCAACACAGGAAGCGAGGCTACCTGCTTGTATATTATGTTGAACAACAAGTTGTTGGATAGATTTTTTTAAATCCGACCCTCTGGTTAACCGGATAGCAATAGCCGATATCATCGTTGACTCCATTCATTTTTCTCTTAAGTTGTTGGTTTCACTTTTTGTTCACAGAGCAACGGCATTAAATTGATGAAATCTGTGATCAACCACAAGGATATAATCTATCATTTTGCTCATTCTTTAACACTTTCTATGATAAATGATTCAATTCCGTTTAAGTATAAAATCGATTTGCGATCTTTTCACAATCACTATCATAACTAATGCGTCTTTCAGTAGTTCAAAAAGAATTTATCTGGACGTCGCTACAGGTAACATTAAATAAGGTTTTAATATGAAAATAGCACTTTCTCATTATCGAGTTGGTGAAACAGATGGTGTTTCGTTAGAAATGGATAAGTGGGCGCTAATCCTTGAACAACTGGGACATGAAGTTGTTTATATCGCTGGATCCCAAGGGTCATCTGAACGAACGACTTATCTGATTGATGAAATGGCTCTTCTTTTTCCTGAAGACGAAGCACTACGTATGGAGTTATATCTTCATCAAGATAAAGCTGAACAAGAACTAAAGTTGCGTTCCAATAAATTAAAACAACTTGTAGCAGCAAGATTAGAAAAAATCCTAATAGACGAAAAAATCGACGTTTTAGTGCCAAACAATATCTGTTGTCTAGGACGCAGTATTCCTATCGGTGATGCTTTTGCACAAGTAATAAAGAAAACTGGAATTAAAGTAGTCAATCATCATCATGATTTTTATTGGGAGCGTGAATTTTTCTCTGGTTCTAAGTACCCCTTTGCCAAAAAAAGCTTACAACTAAACTTCCCTCCTTTAGATAAAAATATTAAGCATTGCGTCATCAATACTCTTGCCAAGGCCGATCTAAAAACCAAAAAAGGAGTGGAATCAATATACATTCCAAACGTTTTTGATTTCCAACAAAAAACATGGTCAAGAGATCAATATAACCAAGATTTTCGTTCTAAATTAGGCATTAGTGATAATGACCTATTCTTTCTTCAAGGAACTCGGCTGGTTGCGCGTAAAGGAATTGAACTCGCTGTCGATGTGATTAAGTGTTTAGGTGAACACAAAAAACAACTCATTGGCAAGACGCTGTATAATGGTAAACCATTCACAGAAAACTCACGCATTGTTTATGCTATGGTTGGTTTGCATGAAGATCACGGCTCATATATCCAGTTACTTGAAGACAAATGTAAACAGTCCGGTATTGAATTTATAATTGATCCCTCGCTGGTCGATCACGAGCGAACAATCCGAAATGGTAAAAAAATCTACAGTTTATGGGACGCTTATGTAGATTGTGATTTTGTTATGTATCCGAGTATTTATGAAGGTTGGGGCAACCAACTTTTAGAAGCGATGTTCGCACGCAAACCAACACTCATATTTGAGTATTCCGTTTATGAAAAAGACATAAAACCTGTTAATTGTGATTTTGTCTCTTTAGGTAATCACTACCAAACACTAGATAATGGTTTAGTTGCCGTGAGTCCCGAAGTAATTGAAAATGCAACTCAGCAAATTGTCCATATTCTTACTGATAAAGAACGCTACCAAGCTATCACTGATAAAAATTTTGAACTTGGTAAGCAACACTTCTCTTACCAAACATTACAAGAGAAACTGCAATCAGTTTTTACCGAATCTCCAAGTTAATTGTC
>NZ_JAWMPW010000055.1:0-1751 GCF_033101115.1 Vibrio sp. TH_r3
CTTTCTAACGGTCACGGCTCTATGCTGATTTATTCTCTGCTTCATTTGACAGGTTATGACTTGTCTATTGATGATTTGAAAAACTTCCGTCAATTACATTCGAAAACGCCGGGTCACCCAGAATATGGTTATGCACCTGGCATCGAAACCACGACAGGACCTTTAGGTCAAGGCATCACTAACGGTGTGGGTATGGCATTGGCGGAAAAAGCTTTGGCCGCGCAGTTTAATAAACCTGAACATCAAATTGTTGACCATAATACTTATGTATTTATGGGTGACGGTTGTTTAATGGAAGGCATTTCACACGAAGCGTGTTCATTAGCTGGCACATTAGGGCTGGGTAAACTGATTGCTTTTTGGGATGACAATGGCATTTCTATTGATGGTGAAGTAGAAGGTTGGTTCTCCGACGATACACCTAAGCGTTTTGAAGCGTATGGTTGGCATGTTATCCCTGCCGTAGATGGTCATGATCCAGTGGCAATCAATGCAGCCATTGAAGCAGCAAAAGCGGAAACAGGCAAACCTACATTGATTTGTACTAAAACTGTGATTGGTTTTGGCTCGCCAAATAAAGCGGGCACGCATGATTGTCATGGTGCTCCTTTAGGTGCTGATGAAATTACCGCGACTCGTGAAGCTCTAGGCTGGAAACATGGGCCTTTTGAGATCCCTGCTGATATATACGCGCAGTGGGATGCAAAAGAAGCCGGTGTGGCGAAAGAAGCGGCTTGGAACGAGAAATTTTCAGCTTATGCGAGTGCTTATCCTGAACTTGCAGCAGAATATACCCGCCGTATAAACGGTGAGTTACCTGCTGAATGGGAACAAAAAACCACGCAAATTATTGCAGATTTGCAAGCGAATCCTGCCAATATTGCCTCGCGTAAAGCGTCACAAAATGCATTAGAAGCGTTTGGTACTATGTTGCCTGAGTTTATGGGTGGCTCGGCTGACCTTGCTCCTTCTAACTTAACCATGTGGTCTGGTTCTAAATCGGTGTCAGCAGACGATGCATCGGGTAACTATATTCATTACGGTGTTCGCGAATTTGGCATGACCGCCATTATGAATGGTTTAGCTCTACACGGTGGGTTTGTTCCTTACGGCGCCACCTTCCTTATGTTTATGGAATACGCTCGTAATGCATTGCGCATGGCTGCATTAATGAAAGTACAAAACATTCAAGTGTACACCCATGATTCAATTGGTTTAGGTGAAGATGGTCCAACCCACCAACCAGTAGAGCAAGTCTCTTCACTTCGTTTAACGCCAAATATGAGCACGTGGCGTCCATGTGACCAAGTGGAATCGGCGGTAGCGTGGAAATTCGCGATTGAACGTAAAGATGGCCCAACCTCGCTGATTTTCTCTCGTCAAAATCTTGCACAGCAAGCCCGAACAGATGCTCAAGTAGCGAATATCGCAAAAGGCGGTTATGTTTTAGTTGACTGTGATGGTCAACCAGAGCTTATCTTAATTGCGACAGGCTCAGAAGTTGAATTAGCAGTAGAAGCGGCAGCGCAACTGAGTGCTGAAGGCAAAAAAGTACGTGTTGTCTCTATGCCAGCAACGGATGTGTTTGATAAGCAAGATGCTGCTTACCGTGAATCGGTACTGCCATCTGACGTAAGAGCACGTGTTGCAGTCGAAGCCGGTATTGCGGATTACTGGTACAAATACGTAGGCTTTGATGGTCGCGTTATTGGTATGAATAGCTTCGGTGAATCTGCACCAGCAGGTGAATT
>NZ_JAWMPW010000056.1:0-1614 GCF_033101115.1 Vibrio sp. TH_r3
AGTCTTAAGCACACCGCTGACGTTGGCATTTTTGCGTCAGAAGTAACGGGTAAATTCACTTTACCTAAAGACAAAGGCATTACAAAAACGTTTATCACAGAGGCCACATCTTTCAATGAAGATATTTCTTATAAGATATCAACTGCTTCTAATAACATTGAATTAGATGCCGCTTTTGACATTGGCCTTATTCCACTTAATCGTACAGAAAACTTAAGTATGGGAACATTAACCTTTAATGTGGATGGCAATAAGGATGCGTTGACTTATTCTGCGAACATTCCAGAGATTAGCGTAAATGGCTCACGTCAGTCCGTATCTTTTTCTAATATCGGATTAGCTGTAGTAGATGGCGAAAAAGTTGCTGATAAATCTTTGGATTTCACTCTTGGATCTTTTAAGCTACGTGATGAAAAAAGTGATAAAAGTGTTGATCTTGCTGGTGGCAAACTGACGTCTTTGCTTAGTATGGGCGAAACTTCTACATTAAGTACAAGCATCGGCATTGATAACTTAAAAGTGAATGCTGTTGGTATTCCTCCATATGATTTTGCTCTTGGATTAGAAACCGATATTGTGAACCTGAATACTTCTGTATTAAAGCAATTCGAGTACATAATGGATAGAGGCAATATCTCTTCTAGTGAAATGGAAGGCTTAATAGTTGATCTTGTTAGTTCTGGTCTACGAGCAGAGAATATTAATTTCACAGTTAATGAAGCATCTGTGAAAGGTTCACTTTCTATTAAGCCAGATAACTACACTGGATTACGACCTCACTTAGTGAATAAAAAAATCGGAAGCAACACTTCAAGCCAGTTTGATTTTGATTTATCAAAACAGATGTACTTAGCCGCTCCAAATTTACAACATTTTATTGACCAGTATTTTGATGCGAACGCTAATGGTCATTACACGGCTGAAATAAAAACAGAAGCTGACAAATTATTTATAAACGGGACGAAGATATAATTTCCTTTTCGTAGCGCATTTAACTTAAGCAATCTGGTATTCAATTATGGATGCCAGATTTCATTGATAAACAACTAAAAAAGAAGCACATTCATTGCACAGTAACACGATATTTTTAAAAGTTATTAAAAGGTCTGTATACAACTAATATGTTGTTAATTGGATCGTAGACAACTTTTGGGTTGTTTGATGAAAGAATATAAAGCTTAGAAGAAATGACAACCTTGCTCACTGATCATCGCAGAAAACTCGGTCTCGAGCAAAAAGACATGTACATGCGAATTGGTATGAAGCAGCAACAGTATCAGCGCATTGAAGCAGGCTGTGATGTGAAGCTGTCAACCTTGCTTAGGGTGCTAGAAGGGCTCGATTTGGAATTGATGATCACGTCCAAAGGCAGCAAAACGTATCCAGTTTATTCAGATAGCGCGACTCAAGATCAGAGCGATAGCTTCAAAAGTGATCAATTGCCTGACGACGGGGATGATCTTGGGTTTTGGTTTGGCTCTGAGGACAAATGATGGCTAAACAGATAGAAAAGGTTGAAGCTCTTAATATTCAACTGCATGGCATCGATGTTGCGATTATTGCTCATTATGCTTGGAGGCAAAAATATTCTGACTTTCAATCCTACTTTTGTTG
>NZ_JAWMPW010000057.1:0-1502 GCF_033101115.1 Vibrio sp. TH_r3
GCGGCGTTTTTCAAGACAGTTGTCACCCATTAGCTGAACTTTATGCAGCTTCCCGCATGCAGTTTTCTGGGTTTAATGTTACTGGCCCTATAGGATTGCAGTCTTGAATATCCCTAGACCAACGTAATGGGTTCTTCGCTTTAGCTAGCCGTAGAACTTCTTTTCTTTTAATAAGTACCTCTCTATCAATACCATCATGTCGTTGGTTTGGGGTAACGAACTTGATTCGGCTATGTTTATGCTCATTGTTGTACCATTTAACAAATGCCTGAACCCAGTCTCGAGCTTCAAGTACATCCTTAAAGCCATGTGAAGGCCAGTTGGGCCGATACTTTAATGTTCTAAACGTTGATTCTGAAAACGGGTTGTCATTGCTCACTCTAGGGCGATTGTAAGATGGTGTGACACCAAGCTCTTCCATTTTTGCTTTCATAGTCACGGCTTTCATCGGTGCACCATTATCAGAGTGCAAGACCAAGGGGTGAACACCTTTTCTTTCTCGCCAGCACGTTCGCTCAAGCAGTGTCGCCGCCTTTTGGCCGCACTCATTTTCATGAACTTCATAACCGACTATTTTTCGACTATAAATATCTTCAATCATATAAAGGTAAAAATACTGACCTTTAATTTGAGAAGCGCAATAGGTGATATCCCAAGACCATACCTCATTCGCTTTTGTTGCTGTATAGGTTGTGGGTCTATGCACTTTCCTTGGCGTTCGACTTCTGCCTCGATGATGTAGCTGATTTTCTTGTTTCAGCGTGCGGTAAAACGTTGAGACCGAGGCAATATAAATATTGTCATCGAGAAGCGTTGGTACGATTTGAGATGGAGGCAAACTTGCATATTCAGGCTGATTACAAACATCAATAATCTTCTGCCGCTCAGCGTTTGTTAACTTGTTTTTAGGCTCAGGTCTGACAGCCGTTGAACGTCTATCACCAGTGGCGCTGCCTGATGATGTCCACCGACGGTAAGTCCGCAAACTTAACCCCGCCTCAGTACAAGCCGCTTGTTTTGTTGCGCCAGAGGTATACGCTTCATTAATCAATGATATCAGCATGTTGCGTTCAGGAAGGCGAGTTAGCTCTCCTCGTTTTCGTCCCAGAACGCATTCAGCTTTTTTCGCAATACCAATAACGCCGCTGTTTCAGCCAATGCTTTCTCTTTGCGACGAAGCTCTCGCTTGAGTTGCTTGATCTCTTTTTTATCAGCTTGAGCCTCTTTGAAGTCAGCTTTCTTTGTTGTTTTTTTTACTTGAACACCTTGTAAGAATTCCGCTTTCCAGGCCTTAATTTGCTCTGGGTATAACCCGTTTTCACGGCAATATTTAGCTAACTCAGATTCAGTTAACGTGGCTGTTTCAATAATTACAGCAAACTTCTTCTCAGCAGACCAAGATGTTGATTTCGACACTACATTACCATTGGCTTTAATCCGTTTTAGCCAATGATACACGGTATGGTATGGAATACCTTCTTCTTGAGCAACTTCACTCACCG
>NZ_JAWMPW010000058.1:0-1455 GCF_033101115.1 Vibrio sp. TH_r3
TATCGTTTAAGGAGGTGATCCAGCCCCAGGTTCCCCTAGGGCTACCTTGTTACGACTTCACCCCAGTCATGAACCACAAAGTGGTAAGCGTCCCCCCGAAGGTTAAACTACCTACTTCTTTTGCAGCCCACTCCCATGGTGTGACGGGCGGTGTGTACAAGGCCCGGGAACGTATTCACCGTAGCATTCTGATCTACGATTACTAGCGATTCCGACTTCATGGAGTCGAGTTGCAGACTCCAATCCGGACTACGACGCACTTTTTGGGATTCGCACACTATTGCTAGTTAGCTGCCCTCTGTATGCGCCATTGTAGCACGTGTGTAGCCCTACTCGTAAGGGCCATGATGACTTGACGTCGTCCCCACCTTCCTCCGGTTTATCACCGGCAGTCTCCCCAAAGTTCCCGACATAACTCGCTGGCAATTAAGGATAAGGGTTGCGCTCGTTGCGGGACTTAACCCAACATTTCACAACACGAGCTGACGACAGCCATGCAGCACCTGTCTCTCAGTTCCCGAAGGCACAAGAAAATCTCTTTTCTCTTCTGAGGATGTCAAGAGTAGGTAAGGTTCTTCGCGTTGCATCGAATTAAACCACATGCTCCACCGCTTGTGCGGGCCCCCGTCAATTCATTTGAGTTTTAATCTTGCGACCGTACTCCCCAGGCGGTCTACTTAACGCGTTAGCTCCGAAAGCCACAGTTCAAGACCGCAACCTCCAAGTAGACATCGTTTACGGCGTGGACTACCAGGGTATCTAATCCTGTTTGCTCCCCACGCTTTCGCATCTGAGTGTCAGTATCTGTCCAGGGGGCCGCCTTCGCCACTGGTATTCCTTCAGATCTCTACGCATTTCACCGCTACACCTGAAATTCTACCCCCCTCTACAGTACTCTAGTTTGCCAGTTTCAAATGACCTTCCGGGGTTGAGCCCCGGGCTTTCACATCTGACTTAACAAACCACCTGCATGCGCTTTACGCCCAGTAATTCCGATTAACGCTCGCACCCTCCGTATTACCGCGGCTGCTGGCACGGAGTTAGCCGGTGCTTCTTCTGTCGCTAACGTCAAATGTTGCACGTATTAAGTACAACACCTTCCTCACGACTGAAAGTACTTTACAACCCGAAGGCCTTCTTCATACACGCGGCATGGCTGCATCAGGCTTTCGCCCATTGTGCAATATTCCCCACTGCTGCCTCCCGTAGGAGTCTGGACCGTGTCTCAGTTCCAGTGTGGCTGATCATCCTCTCAGACCAGCTAGAGATCGTCGCCTTGGTGAGCCATTACCCCACCAACTAGCTAATCTCACTTAGGCTTATCCAATCGCGGAAGGCCCGAAGGTCCCCTCCTTTCCCCCGTAGGGCGTATGCGGTATTAGCCATCGTTTCCAATGGTTATCCCCCTCAACTGGGCAAATTCCTAAGCATTACTCACCCGTCCGCCGCTCGACG
>NZ_JAWMPW010000059.1:0-1374 GCF_033101115.1 Vibrio sp. TH_r3
GATGCCCTTCTAAGAGTCAAGTCGTTATTTGTATACTGTTGATTAAGGCGTTTCTATTTTTCAAAAGGTAATAAATTTCACGTGCTATGTATCTCTTTAAGCAGCGTATAGCTTCCATTTTTGATAATCCATCAGCCGTTCGTTTTTTGATATAATCCTTTGAACGCTGCTCAGTTCTAAGTCTACCAATCGCAATAATATGGAGTGCACTATTTGCAGCTCTATCACCACCTCGATTAAGCCTGTGTCTATTGGTTTTTCCTGAGGATGCAGGTATAGGGCTAACTCCACATAACGCAGCAAAACTAGATTCAGAGTTTAAACGTTCAGGGTTATCACCCAACGTTATCAATAATTGTGCGGCGGATTCGTATCCAACGGCTTTTTGTTCGATTAATTCAGGGGCAAGCATGTCAACGATAGAAGAAATCATTTTATCTAAATCCGCAATCTCGTCATGAAGTTCAAGATATCGACGAGCTAAGGATTTAAATACGATCCTATATGCGCTAGAAATATTTTTGTAAGCTGTTAAATCAGGTCTGCTTGATGCTAGTGTGCGAATCAAAGTCATACGAGTCATATGTCTTAATGTATCTCTTATTTCGTCGGGGGAAGATACAATGCTCGTTCTAATCATCTGAAGGGCAACAGTTCGAGCTGCCATTGCTGTTTTACGGCAACCTTTAAGTATTCTTAGCGACTCAACCATCCCATCTCGCGTCTTTGGCGTCACCGTGCGTAATTTACTATACGCGGCATGAGCAGCATTTTCTGCGTCTATTGTGTCATCCTTGCCTCGTTTTCTTCGATCAACCTTATCTGGTGCTGTTACTTCCAATACTTCAATGCCACTGCTTTGCATATAACGAAGCAAGCCCAAACCATACGTCCCTGAACACTCAATACCCACACGTGATATTTTACCAAATGAAGACATCCACTTTAGCATTTCCTTATATCCATGGCGGGTTGCTGGGAAGTATTCACTTGATAATACTTGATTAGAATCATTGACGATGGCAGCAACGTGGATATCTTTATGAGTATCCACTCCACCAATGACATAAGATGAGATTGTACTGGTATTCATTATTGACTCCTTCACTATATGATCATGGTCAAGAGTCACAAAACCAAATACTTGGACAAGACAGTAATGGGACAGGCGTCAGGCCCTTCTTGAGTCACAAATATTGGCGAGGCAACCCTCACCAAATAATGAGACTAAGCAATCGACAGATCCAAGGAAGGACACATAAGGTCGATCGCTGTGTGGGTCAGAAAGCTCAGAACATTATTGGTACCATCTTTCAAGCATGAACCAACTTTCTTAGTTAGTGTATGATGAAATCTAGCCAACACATTATTACT
>NZ_JAWMPW010000060.1:0-1315 GCF_033101115.1 Vibrio sp. TH_r3
CCTTCATTGAGGAGTGCTGATTTCATGTAGTCGATAATCACTTGAACTTTATCACCCAATTGCACACACCAGTTAGACAGTGTCGCACGGCTCACATCGATGCCTGAACGATTCAATATATCGACTTGACGATACAATGGTAAAGCATCCACATATTTGGCGGTCACGACCGCCGCGAAGGCGTCCGCACTGCCCAGGCTTTTGGGGATCATGCTAGCGGGCTTAGGGGCCGTAATGATTGTTGACTGAGTTTGCGTTTTTTCACACTGGCGACAAGTGTACTTGATTCGCTCATGGCGAATAACACTGACCTTTTGAGGGATTATTTTCAGCTCTTCTGACGTTTCGACACCACATTCGTGTAAAGGCTCATCACAGCAATCGCAATACGGTGCATTAAGTTCATGTTTGTGAGTTTCACGTTCGAGTTCGGTTGGTAAGGGTTTTCGGCCCGTTTTTTTCTTCTCATCATCAGACTTAGGCACGGAAGTTTGTTGCTCTGCCTCATTAAAGGTACCTTTCGGTATTTTTTCACTTTGAGATGAGAAGCGCTTAGATTTGCTGAGGTTTAGCTGTTCAAGCAGAAGTTGTACTTTAGTTTCAAGTTCGACCACTTCTTCCTGCTTTGCCTGAAGTAATTTATCTTTGGCTTCATTTTGTTGATGGAGCTCTAGCAACATGGCTTTCAGTTGTTCCACATCATCAGGAAGTTCAGTCATTACAGGGCCCAGTCAATTTTGATACCTTAAGTGTGACAGTGAAAAAGGATCGTTCAAGCCCTATTTTTAGATCAACATCAGCAGTCACACTTCTAAATTATTGAGCGGTCGATGAGCACGAGGGTGACTTAGATCTAGGCCAGATAACAACCACTGAAGCTGTTGTTTACTGATATGTATCGCATTGTCGGATCGTGGCTCTGGCCACTTAAATCGACCTTTCTCTAGCCGGCGATAGTAAAGCCAGAAGCCATTTGTATCCCAAAATAATATTTTGAGTTTATCTCGGCTACGATTACAAAAGATAAACCAAGCTTCACTGAACGGATCCATCTCAAGTGTTTCGGCGACAATCAATGATAGCCCATCAATGGATTTTCTCATGTCAGTCACTCCCGTCACGAGATAAACCTTTCCTGATGGCATCATTGCAGTGCATCAACCCAATGTTTAATTTGTGATGCGCTAAGGTGTGCAGGTAATTCAGCGCGAATGCCGTTGTGAAGTGTTAGTACCACCACACTTGTATGGTCGACATTATTTTCGGTAACCACTATTGGCTGAACTTGAATTTGTTCTTCGGATTTATTGAGTTT
>NZ_JAWMPW010000061.1:0-1062 GCF_033101115.1 Vibrio sp. TH_r3
GGTGAAGCAAAAGACTTCGCATCAATCGATAACGCTCCAGAAGAGCGTGAGCGCGGTATCACAATCGCAACGTCTCACGTTGAGTACGATACTCCATCACGTCACTACGCACACGTAGACTGCCCAGGACACGCCGATTATGTTAAAAACATGATCACTGGTGCTGCGCAAATGGACGGCGGTATCCTGGTAGTGGCTGCGACTGATGGCCCTATGCCACAAACTCGTGAGCACATCCTACTTGGTCGTCAGGTTGGTATCCCTTACATCATCGTATTCATGAACAAATGTGACATGGTTGATGATGAAGAACTACTAGAATTAGTAGAGATGGAAGTTCGTGAACTTCTTTCTGAATACGAATTCCCAGGTGATGATCTTCCAGTAATCCAAGGGTCTGCTCTAGGTGCACTTAACGGTGAGAAAGAGTGGGAAGATAAGATTGTTGAACTAGCTGAAGCACTAGACTCATATATCCCTGAGCCAGAGCGTGCAGTAGACCAACCATTCCTACTACCAATTGAAGATGTATTCTCAATTCAAGGTCGTGGTACAGTGGTAACAGGTCGTATCGAACGTGGTATCCTAAACGTAGGTGACGAAGTTGCTATCGTAGGTATCAAAGATACAACGACTACAACATGTACTGGTGTAGAAATGTTCCGTAAACTTCTAGACGAAGGTCGTGCGGGTGAAAACGTTGGTGCACTACTACGTGGTACTAAGCGTGAAGACGTAGAGCGCGGTCAAGTATTAGCAGCTCCAGGTTCAATCACTCCTCACACGAAGTTCGAGTCAGAAGTGTATGTATTGTCTAAAGATGAAGGTGGCCGTCATACTCCATTCTTCAAAGGTTACCGTCCACAGTTCTACTTCCGTACAACAGACGTAACAGGCGACATCACTCTACCAGAAGGCGTAGAGATGGTAATGCCAGGTGACAACATCCAAATGACGGTTGAGCTAATTGCTCCAATCGCAATGGATGAAGGTCTACGCTTCGCGATCCGTGAAGGTGGCCGTACAGTTGGTGCTGGTGTTGTTGCTAAAATCTTCGAATAA
>NZ_JAWMPW010000062.1:0-1053 GCF_033101115.1 Vibrio sp. TH_r3
CCGTCAACCGTTTTGCTGTTGTCCGCTTGGTCGGTTGCCGTGACAGAATAGGAATACTCGCCCGTAACCAAAGGAGCGGTGGTTGGTATGGTGTACGACCAAGTATAATTGCCGTTTTCATCCAATGTGTCTGTCACTTCGGTGGTATAGGTGTAGCTCACTGCCACGCCATTTTGATCAATACCGCTTAGATTAAGGGTAATAATGTCACCAACACTGTCCCCTGTACCGCTAAACGTTGGCGTCGCGTCATTACTTGATGTGCCCTCGTCTGATACATCATTGGTGCGTGAATCAAATTGTGTGGTCACATCTACGCTGTAGTCGGTCGTTATAGCGCCGACCACTTCTGAGTGGTTACCCGCTTGGTCGGTAGCCGTAACGGTGTAGCTTACCTCGCCTTCACTCAGCGGCGTCTCAACGTTGATCGACCAAGAATAAGTACCATCTTCATTATCAACAATCGTAGCGTCGGTGTAGGTCTGCCCATCAATGACCAAACTAATGCTAGCGTTCGGATCATCAATTTCGCCACTTATAACAGGTTGAGGTTGAGCAGTGATCGTGTCGTCGATTACCCCCGTATTTGAATCCTCATCTAAATTAGCGGTAAAAGTCGGCGGCGTTGAATCCACGGTTAAATTAGCCGAAATAGACTCAGCAACGTTACCGGCGACATCTTGAGACGACAGATTATACGTATAGTCGCCATCGGCTAATGTCCCGTCCGGTAGCGTGATAGACCAAGCTTGTTCTCGGTCAAAGGTTTCGCTATAACGATAGGCTTCTGTGCCATCTTGATTATAGATAACCACGGTAACTTGCTGACCAGATTCATCTGCAGATCCGGTAAACGTAGGCATTTCATTGGCTAAAATATCACCAGAAGTGGTTTCAGAGATCTCTAATGGTGCCGTTGTATCTATTTCGAACGTACCAGAAACAGGGTTTGACACGCTGCCTAGCTCGTTATAAGCAACAACTTGATAGCTGTATTCCCCATCCTCTGTTAGGCCATCAATTTCGACGGTCCAATTACCATCAACAATCGAG
>NZ_JAWMPW010000063.1:0-1051 GCF_033101115.1 Vibrio sp. TH_r3
CATTTGATACCTAACCAAGTTATATGTGAGTAGGACTCCCCAGAGCTCTTGTTTCACTAATTCTGGAAGTCGACTTCTGAGTGTAAGACGGTTACCAAGCATATATTGCTTTTGCTCTCTATATCCAAGTTCAATCTCCCAGCGATATCCATACAAGCCAACTATGTCAGATTTAGGGTAAAGCATTGGATCGGTCATTGAGGTCAGGACGTCGTATGACTTCCCATTTTTTACCCTTGTGATTAGACGTACAACCACTTCTTGTTCTAGCGTTGGCCACTTCTTCCGAGCTTGTGGATTACTTTTCAGTTTAATGAGTTTGTCTTGTCGACCAAGGGACTGAACCACTTCGTAGTTTAGCCCCTTTTTCATTGGAATAAGCCAATGTCGATTTACGCCTGTAGAGCTCCACTCTTGAAGCAATCCAAGAGAATAAAAGCCTTTATCGAAAAGGGTTAGGCTGTTATCGGGAGTCGTTTCTATCAGTTGCTCGGCCAACTTCATTTCATTCACGGTATAGCAGTCAAAAGCGCTACCTGTGATTAAATGACTACTTAGCTCCATCTGACACACCATACGCACTTGAGGGTACTGTGTTTCTTTACCACCATGATTGGTCGGCTTTGCAAAAGCTTCTGCGTTATCTTTTGAATCTTCTGTTCGCCACACAACCCCATCAACACCAAGCAATGTGAGCCCATTCCAGTTTGGTAAATTTGCATGCTTAAACCAATGCTGTTGCGTACATTGGAAAAGGGCTTTAGCCGCTGCTTCACCGAGATTTTTTCTACGCTGTGTTAATGCACTGGGAGCAACGAATGGCTTACCTGAGCGGTCAACAATGTCGAGCATGTTGACGATATCAGCCATAGACTTGTCGTTATAAATAGCCATTCCAACTAAAAGCCACGCCATCGACTCCAAAGTCAGTTTACGCTTTCTCAGGGTGACAGTATCTGTCAGCTCATAGGCATCTTTTATTAACTCAATCGGTAGGAGGTCAGAGAGAGTTTCGACTTGATTTGGTTTGTAGTTATTGATGATGTCGAGG
>NZ_JAWMPW010000064.1:0-1026 GCF_033101115.1 Vibrio sp. TH_r3
GAGCCTTTGCTTGGTCTTTTTTTTTGCTTTTTATATCACTATTGCTTAAGAATATTTTAGTTTAACTATGTGTTACAAATGATGAATTTTTTAGCTTAAATAAGGTCTGCTTAGAATATATAACGTTCATTTGAACTCTATACTTTGTTACTCTTCCCTTATTCATTCCTTTTTCGTTATTTATATGGATATTTAAATGACATTTACTATATGGCTATCACTTTTTACTATCTGCCTACTTGGTGCTATGTCACCAGGACCAAGTTTAGCGATTGTCGCTAAACATAGTTTAGCTGGTGGAAGAATGAATGGTGTGGCGACAGCCTGGGCTCATGCTACTGGTGTGGCGATTTATGCTTTAGTTACGTTGGTTGGTTTAGCTACCTTATTGCATAAAAATCCTGTTCTATTTAAAGGTATCAGTTATCTCGGTGCTATATATTTAGGGTATTTGGGCGTCAAGGCTCTCCGGTCCAAAGGCGGGGTTGCAGAAAAGTTAGAATCTGGACAAAAAGTTAATGTGTTACAGTCCGCCAAAGAGGGGTTTCTTATTTCTCTAACTAGTCCAAAGATTATGTTGTTTTTTACTGCTTTGTTTTCTCAGTTTGTAGCGGCAGGCTCTGAATTGTTTGGACGACTACTAGTGGTTGGTACTCCTTATTTGGTTGATGGTATGTGGTACACCTTTATTGCATTTATGCTTTCTTCACCAGTCTTACTTGATAAGCTCCGGAAAAAAGCCGTTATTATAGATAGGCTTTCTGGGATTGTGTTAATCATTTTGTCTATAAGGGTAGTTTGGACAGCATAACTAACAAAACACTCTAAAATATCATGTTATCCACAATGTTTTGTGAATAAAGTGTGAGTTAACTATGAATTGTTATGTATTAAAAAATTAGACAAAAAAATGCGGTTTTTTTCTAAAAAACAGTTGCTAAGTTTTGTTGTATCCCTATAATGCGCCTCACTGACACGGCAGAGCCCACAAGGGTTACCGCTGAAGCCAGTAAGACGAGCTGCTTG
>NZ_JAWMPW010000065.1:0-1023 GCF_033101115.1 Vibrio sp. TH_r3
CCTCTTTTAACTATCCACACTGTAATTGTATATTTAGCTCTTAACGCTTAGTTTAAGTCACATTCCCTTTCGCCTGAAGATATTGAATTAAAGGCGCATAATCGCCGGCATCAGCTTGGCGTAAGCTCGCAATGTATTCACCCCGCTCTTGGCTTTGTTTATCCAAATCTGTATTGGACCAAACTAAAGGCTTTTGTTTGAGTAGTACCATTCGTATGTAGTCCGTCATTACGCGCGAGTGACGTCCGTTGCCGTTAGGAAAAGGGTGAATTTTAACTAATCTGTGCTGTATCCGGGCCGAGAGTTCTAGGCTGTCATAGTGTTCAAACTCAATCCAACATTTGATGTCTTCCAGTAAGTTGTGTAAATCTGGTCGGATATTCAGCGGATCGACACCAATGTTCAACTCTCGGTGACGGTAGCTGCCGGCCCACTCCCACACATCACCAAACAAACGTTGATGTAACTCTTCCACAAACGCCATAGAAAAAATGTCATCCATGCTAATTTTAGGCGTCGTGGCTAACCAACTCAACCCTTGCAGTATGTTGGCATTTTCAAGCTCATTAAGCTCTTCGCGAGTCGTGATGTGATCAAATTTTAGCCCGGAAACATCATCGGCATTTAGTTCAGTTGCGCCCTTTGGTTCAACAAACAGACTCATTGGTATTTCTCCTGCAAACTGACTTTCCACAAATCTCGGGTGCTGCCCGTTTTAATCTCATTGGCTAATTGAACCAGCGCTTGCTGTTGTTGCTCTGAGGTTAACTGCTGCGCTTCTAAAAACATCGATTGGTGGCTCATGGCCAAACGCTGCTTGGCCAACTCCATAGCGCGCGCTTCTATCATGTCATCAATCGACTGACGCGGAACAATCGCATAAACCAGTTCGGCATCGAGCCCGCTCGCCAGCTGTTTAAGTTGTTTGAGTGTGATGGTTTCATCGGCTTCTTTACGCTCCAATATGGAGACTTGATTACGAGAGAGATTAAGACGTTCACCTAATTGCGCGCCCGACATCCC
>NZ_JAWMPW010000066.1:0-860 GCF_033101115.1 Vibrio sp. TH_r3
GTTTCTTTTGTTCCCCTTTTTATCCTTCTGTATGTATTTCCTTTTCTTGATATATTTTCATTTACCTAAAACGCCCTGAAAAACCCTGAAAATCTAAATATATTAGCACTATAAAACCCCATCGTGCGCTGTATTCTTATTGGTGAACCTGATATAACAACTCAATTATATGAAATATAATTATTATTTATCAGTAGTTTATCGTCACTTGTTTGGATCTATATCGTAGATTTAGTTGGAATATATCGTAGATTTACGCAGTACAATGAGCACTCAGGGTTAACCCTAACGCCAACCCTGAACCAAAATGCTATATAATACTTATATTTCAATGGCTTATGTCAATTACACCAAAATATATCATAGATAAAATGGAATATATCGTAAATTTACGCAGTACAATGAGCACTCAACGCTAACCCTAACTCTAAAATCCATATAAGGAAGAATAGGTTATCCCTTTAATTGTCTTAATCATGACAAATGCTCCTTTATTTATTAAATGGAAAATTTTCAAGTATCACGTGTATCTGATCAGGAGAGGCATTTGGAACAATTATAGGTGTATGAAAATTGACCAATTGTTATTTGTAGTGTTCGAATAAAACTGTAGCGGTTTGAATAATAAAAAATTAATGATTTTACTTAATATTATTAAGGATATATTTGCGTAATTAGAGAAGATCTGGTTATTATTTTGTTTAGATGTGAAAAGACCACTCTTTGGGAGGAGTGGTCTCTTCGGAAAACTTACTGGTTTTGCGGCCTTTGTAAGTCCTTTCATGATAACTATATCGCGTAAGTACTTCAAGTTTTCCTGCACTCTGTTTGGATCAAGATGTTTTGGACAGAGCGATGCA
>NZ_JAWMPW010000067.1:0-844 GCF_033101115.1 Vibrio sp. TH_r3
ATCACTGTGAAACAAAATGTTCTCAGGTTGGCCTCGTGATTCAAAGGCCATTGAAAGTGCTTTACCTGTTAATTTACTATCAGGTGATAAAGACATCGCCCACCCAATAGGCTTACGCGAAAATAGGTCGATGACTACCGCGAGATATGCCCATCGATTTCCTGTCCACACAAACGTTACATCTCCAACCCAAACTTTGTTTGGAGTCGTCACTGTAAATTGACGATCTAAATGATTAGGGATAGCTATATGCTCTGAGCCCGATTTTTTATATTTATGTTTTGGTTGTTGGCAACTCACTAATCTTAAGCTCTTCATCAACTTTGAAGCTCGATAACGACTCAATGGTGTACCTTGATTCGTCACCATATCCGCGATACTCCTCGCCCCTGCTGAGCCATTGCTGGCGGCATGAACTTCTCTAATCAAGCATTGTAATTTAATCTTTTCAGGGCTTACATCACTGGGCCGATTTCGCCAATATTTATAACTGCTTCGATGAACATTGAACACGTAACATAACGTTTTAACGCTATAGCTCTTCCTGAGTTTCTCGATTATCGAGAATTGTTCAGAGAGTCGGACATCAAGAGAGCGGAAGCCTTTTTTAAAATATCATTGTGTTCTTCAAGACGAGCAAGTTTCTTTTTCAATTCACGGATTTCAATTTGCTCAGGAGTAAGAGGAGCCGCTTGCGGAGCTTTTCCTTCACGTTCCTCTTTTAACTGACGAACCCATTTACCTAAAGCAGATTTACTCACATTCATCGCTTGAGCTGCTTCAACAATCGTATAATTTTGATCGAGAACTAACTGGGCAGCCTCAAGTTTAAATTCTGCACTAA
>NZ_JAWMPW010000068.1:0-832 GCF_033101115.1 Vibrio sp. TH_r3
CAGGGCAAGATCATGAAGAACTCTTATGGAGTAAGGCTTGAATAAGCCATAATATATTTCTAACGTAACGGTTCTGTATCTAATTTTCAATATTATTAATGATCGATTTGACGATCAATATTGGTTGTGATCATATACTTACTTTTAAGTATTTGTGAAGACCATGAACGGAATTAGCTTGTTAGACCATATTTCAATTATCAAAGATCCTAGACAATCTTGGAAAATCACACACACCTTGTCGGATATCCTTTTTTTGACTATTGCCGCTGTTATAGCAGGAGCTGAAGGTTGGGAGGATATAGAGGATTTTGGTGAAGATAATTTACCGTGGTTGCAACAATATGGTGATTTTATTCATGGAATTCCAGTTCACGATACGATTGCCCGCGTTATTAACTTGATCCCAGCAAAGCAGCTACAAAGTAGTTTTTCTACCTGGATGAAAGACTGCCATGATTTAACTTCTGGAGACGTTATTGCCATTGATGGAAAGACAATCAGAGGTACTTACAATAAGGACAAACGGTGTGGTGTGATCCATATGGTGAGTGCTTTTAGTGCCGCAAATCAAGTTGTTCTTGGGCAAGTTAAAACCAGCGAAAAATCTAATGAGATCACGGCCATCCCTGAGTTATTGAAACGCTTAGATATTCGTGGATGTATTGTGACTATTGACGCCATGGGATGTCAGAGAGATATTGCCAAAGCCATTGTTAATAAAGAAGCAGATTATTTATTGGCGGTAAAAGGTAATCAAAAAAAGTTAGAGCAGGCGATAAGTCAGGTGTTTAACTCGAGCATGTTGAATAATTTTTCTGGTGATAGATAT
>NZ_JAWMPW010000069.1:0-832 GCF_033101115.1 Vibrio sp. TH_r3
CAGCTCATAAAGCACGTTATAGATTTGATTTTTTGCTGATACATCTATGCCACGAGTGGGTTCATCGACAATCAATACATTCATGCTGGACTCACTTAACCACCTAGCTAAGATCACTTTTTGCTGATTTCCTCCCGATAAGAACTGAATTTCTTTTGAAAGGTTCGGGGTCTTAATATCTAACCGATTGACGAAATGCTCAGCAGACTTGGTCTCTTTGACCAGATCTAGAATACCTCCAAGTTTCCAATAATTTCTGCGACTACTAATCGTGATGTTTTCAAGTACTGAACGAAAAGTAATATTACCTTCTTTTTTACGGTCTTCAGAACAATATATAATTCCGTTTCGAATAGCAGTTTTTGGAGTCAATGTCGGTAAATCTATCCTATTAAGCTGCATTGAAATCGACTTAGTTGGCAACGCACCAATAAGTGATTTCATCAATTCAGTCCGACCGGAACCTACTAGCCCGAAGAAACCTAACACCTCTCCTGTACGAGCTCTAAATTGAATAGGCTTAGTAAACTGATTACTTTTAATGTCTCGCAGTACAAAACTGTCGTCTCCCAAAGAGCGGTCGCGAAAGCTGTACATATCACCTATATTTCGCCCGATCATTTTTTCTATGAGAGTTGGCCTGTCAGTAGTTAGGATGTCGTCATAAGTAATAACATGACAACCGTCTTTCATTACGGTCGCAGAACTACAAACCTCGAATATTTCGGCCATTCTATGAGAGATATAAATCAAAATTTTGCCTTCAGACTTAAGCTGTCTAATCACGCGAAACAAGGTGTCTGTTTCTGCCGCAGATAGACTACTAGTTGGT
>NZ_JAWMPW010000070.1:0-832 GCF_033101115.1 Vibrio sp. TH_r3
GCCAACTAGTAGTCTATCTGCGGCAGAGACAGACACCTTGTTTCGCGTGATTAGACAGCTTAAGTCTGAAGGCAAAATTTTGATTTATATCTCTCATAGAATGGCCGAAATCTTCGAGGTTTGTAGTTCTGCGACCGTAATGAAAGATGGTTGTCATGTTATTACTTATGATGACATTCTAACTACTGATAGGCCAACTCTCATAGAAAAAATGATCGGGAGAAATATAGGTGATATGTACAGCTTTCGCGAACGTTCTTTGGGAGATGACAGTTTTGCACTGCGAGACATTAAAAGTAATCAGTTTACTAAGCCTATTCAATTTAGAGCTCGCACAGGAGAGGTGTTAGGTTTCTTCGGGCTAGTAGGTTCCGGTCGGACTGAATTGATGAAATCACTTATTGGTGCGTTGCCAACTAAGTCGATTTCAATGCAGCTTAATGGGGTTGAACTACCGACATTGACTCCAAAAACTGCTATTCGAAACGGAATTATATACTGTTCTGAAGACCGTAAAAAAGAAGGTAATATTACTTTTCGTTCAGTACTTGAAAACATTACGATTAGTAGTCGCAGAAATTATTGGAAGCTTGGAGGCATTCTAGATCTCGTCAAAGAGACCAAGTCTGCTGAGCATTTCGTCAATCGGTTAGATATTAAGACGCCGAACCTTTCTAAAGAAATTCAGTTCTTATCGGGAGGGAATCAGCAAAAAGTGATCTTAGCTAGGTGGTTAAGTGAGTCCAGCATGAATGTATTGATTGTCGATGAACCTACTCGTGGGATAGACGTATCAGCAAAAAATCAAATATATAACGTGCTTTATGAACTA
>NZ_JAWMPW010000071.1:0-809 GCF_033101115.1 Vibrio sp. TH_r3
GATAATCAACCAGATTTTACATGGATCGATTCTAATGAAGAAAAAACGTTCGTCCAAAATTTCTTACCATATAGTGATTTAGGTATAGTCCATCAGGCAAATACTGACGTTGCCGTTAATCTTACAAAACATAACGGCCAGGCACGCATCGGTGTTTATGCCATTTCAGCTATTGAGCATGCGGTAGTCACTGTAAAGACAGGAACACGAGTGATCTTCAGTAGTGTGTTTTCACTTTCTCCATGTCAGTGTGAGTTTTACAACTTCTTGTTTGATACTGATGATTTGTTGGTACTTGAAGTTGTGACTCAACAAGGGGGTAAAACCTTGACCTACGTGGAGCAAAAAGACAGTGAAGAGCCAACACCGGATCCTGCGACGGCTCCTAAAATGCCCGAATATGTGGAGTCTATTGATGATCTTTATTTTATAGGTCAGCATCTAGAGCAATATCATCATGCTACACGCGATTCGGTAGATTATTATTTAGAAGCATTAAGGCGAGATGAGTTTGATTATAGATGTAATGTAGCGATGGCTAATCGTGAGTTTGAACGATGTGATTATGAGCGTACTTTGCATTACGCGAATAACGCGTTAAGTCGAGCAAATAAATACAACAAAAACCCTTTATGTGGTCGTGCAAGCTTGATGCGAGGTCATGCCAACGAAAAACTAGGTTTGTTAGAAGAGGCTTACGCTGATTTTTATAAATCAACATGGAGTGGTAACTGTAATGATGCTGGTTTTTTAGCGGCGAGTAGGATTTCGTTTAAACAAGGTCGCTATCTTGATGCGTTGGAGGAAGT
>NZ_JAWMPW010000072.1:0-798 GCF_033101115.1 Vibrio sp. TH_r3
TCCGTTTCGTCGCCATCGGAATCGGTCGCTTTTAACGTTAAGTCGAATTCACTTAAACTGAGTGATTCGGCGCTTCCATTGGCGTCGCCGTCTGTCGCTTCTACATCTTGATCGATTGGCAGTGACTGAGTCACCGTATAGTTTCCAGTCAAATCATCAACGGTTAAACGTAACACTTCCGCATCATCACTGTCGCGCACTACCGTGATGGTCTTGCCGTCCGTGGACAGTTCCCAAGAAGTAGCCGCATCGTTGGTGGTTAAATTTTCTAGCAAAGTCTTGGTATCATCAGAAATGACCCACTCCACTTTTGTGATCTCATCGCTGCCCGTCACAAAATTGGCACTGGATGAACCCGTCACAACGCCATTTTGAGTTTCTGTCAATTCGACGGCTGAATCCGAAGCGGTGGCATTCGGTCCATCAACAATCGTCACCGTTAAGTCAGCCGTGACTTGGCTGCCATCGGTGTCGGTGGCCGTCACAGACAATGGTAATACGTTACTATCTCCATCAGTGGTTTGATCTAACGGCAAGTATTGCGTCACCGTGTATTCGCCACTCTTGTCACTGTCGAGCGTGAACGTCGCAACGGTGTCCATAATATTGCCTTGCTCATCCACCGTTGACACGGTAATGGTGCGGCCATCACCGCTCAATATCGATTGAGTCGGCGTACCTTCCGAGGTTAAATTCTTCAGTAAGCTTTCAGTGCTGTCAGGAATCGTCCATTCCACACGCTCTATGTTGTCTGCGCCCTGAATAAACTCAACACTGTCTGTCTTTGAAATCGGAGTG
>NZ_JAWMPW010000073.1:0-735 GCF_033101115.1 Vibrio sp. TH_r3
CGTTGCCAAATGACCAGAGGTGTAAATCAATTTCTCAGGTTGAATATCATTTTCTACCCAGTTATACATATTAATGGACGTCTGATATCCGTGTGCTTTTGCGCTTAAAATAACTGTACCGTAGAATCCGGTTTGAATAGGTTTACGGAACTCATTAATCGCTTCTTCCGTACCATTAATACCAATACCAATGATATTTTCAGCAGAGATACCATTACCTTCGAGTGCACGAACACCACCAATGACAACTTGGTCATTCATGCCGTATACAATCCATTTTTTATAGTCGCCTTTTTGAGTGATCAAGCTATTTGCAGCGTTGAAAGCTTGTTCTGTATTGTCCAAACGATGCGGAGTATCAAAAATATTCTGCTTTGGATAGTTGTTCTCCATTAGAACATCCGTTGCACCTTGAGAACGCTCAAATGCGGTAGGAAGTTGCTTGTAGCTTAATGCCATAACAGCTACCTCGTCAGTATTCCAGCCACGTGATTTTATCTCATCAAATAGTGCTTGACCTACTTCACGACCGATGTTGTAAGCAGAGATCCCCATATGAACTACTTCTTCAATAGGTTCATTGTTGCCATCAACTAATCGGTCATCCACGGACATAAGCTTCAAACCATTACGTTTTGCTGAGGCAACAACCGCTGGACCAAGTTTAACATTGGGAACACAAACAATGACGCCATCAGCATTCTGCGTACCAAGGTTGTCCAAAGCTGACATCAG
>NZ_JAWMPW010000074.1:0-735 GCF_033101115.1 Vibrio sp. TH_r3
TTGATGTCAGCTTTGGACAACCTTGGTACGCAGAATGCTGATGGCGTCATTGTTTGTGTTCCCAATGTTAAACTTGGTCCAGCGGTTGTTGCCTCAGCAAAACGTAATGGCTTGAAGCTTATGTCCGTGGATGACCGGTTAGTTGACGGCAACAATGAACCTATTGAAGAAGTGGTTCATATGGGGATCTCTGCTTACAACATCGGTCGTGAAGTAGGTCAAGCATTATTTGATGAGATAAAATCACGTGGCTGGAATACTGACGAAGTAGCTGTTATGGCATTAAGCTACAAGCAACTCCCTACCGCATTCGAGCGTTCTCAAGGTGCAACGGATGTTCTAATGGAGAACAACTATCCAAAGCAGAATATTTTTGATACTCCGCATCGTTTGGATAATACAGAACAAGCTTTCAACGCTGCAAATAGCTTGATCACTCAAAAAGGTGACTATAAGAAATGGATTGTATACGGCATGAATGACCAAGTTGTCATTGGTGGTGTTCGTGCACTCGAAGGTAATGGTATCTCTGCTGAAAATATCATTGGTATTGGTATTAATGGTACAGAAGAAGCGATTAATGAGTTCCGTAAACCTATTCAAACGGGATTCTACGGTACGGTTATTTTAAGCGCAAAAGCACACGGATATCAGACGTCCATAAATATGTTTAACTGGGTAGAAAATGATATTCAACCTGAGAAATTGATTTACACCTCTGGTCATTTGGCAACC
>NZ_JAWMPW010000075.1:0-734 GCF_033101115.1 Vibrio sp. TH_r3
TTTTCGACCAAGTGACGATACTTGTATAGACACCAATCCATACTGTCTTTGTCTATATCTTGTCCGTAATTGCGTTTAGCAATGACCGTTTCTCCACCACGTTCTTTAACAAAAGTACGGAAAGGTTCGCTGTCATATCCTTTATCACAAACGATGGTATTAATTTCATCGAGTTGTTCAACTAAGCTTTTGGCATGCACTATATCGTGGCGTTGGCCTTCTGATAAATCAAAGCAAATCGGCAGACCACCACTATCCACAGCTAAGTGAATTTTGGTTGAGTTGCCTCCGCGACTTTTTCCTATTTGCTCTGAGCTTTCAGTCGCGGCACCTGTGCTATGTTGATGCGCTCGAACTATAGAGCCATCAAGAAAGACCCATTCAAAATCAGCCATGCTAGATAAGATTCTGAAAAGCTTATCTAAAATCCCTTTCTTTGACCAAATATTAAATCGTCTGTAAACGGTACTCCACTCTCCGAATTCAGAGGGTAGATCTCGCCAAGGAATACCGGTTCTCATTCGATAAAGTATTCCTTCAAATGTCATTCGATGTTCAGTTTTATCGTAAATACGACCTGTACTTTTCATAACTTGGAGTAGCAGTTCCCATCGAATATCAGTTAGTATTGTTCTTGGCATGGTATTGGTTATGGTTTTACTTTTAGCGAAGCAAATTATAACCCTTTACCATGCTGTTTAAAAAATACTCACGAAAGATCAACACGCCCTAAT
>NZ_JAWMPW010000076.1:0-702 GCF_033101115.1 Vibrio sp. TH_r3
CTTTTGGCCATCTTGTGCGCCAATTTTAATTAGGTCAAAGCCTTTCTCTTTGGCCGCAACTTCGGCAAATCGCCACTCATCTTGGAACCAGCCTGCCTCTGGTTGCTTAACAATGAAACCGATTTTCTTTTTTTCTTCCGCAATAGTCCCTGTGGACATAGCCACTAACGAAGTTACTAGAGCGATTTTGGTAAGATTTTTAGTCCATATTTTCATAGTTATTCCAATTTTTTGTAGGTGTATCACGTCGATTGATCAAAACTTAGCTATCTATTACTTTACTGAAAGCGTAATCGATAGTAAGTCAATTGGTTATTGATGTTGCTATTATTAATCACGTTGTATACTAATCTTTGTTTAGTGATCATAAGTAAAATTCAAAAAAAGCAGCTCGTCACAAACTGAATTGAGCTACATGTAGAGTATTAAACTAACTCTGTTAAGCTAATTGACGATATATTCGACAGTAAGTGCGCTTTCGCATGACTCGGATCACTTTTCAGTAGCGTAAATTTTGCACATTTAGCGTCAACAAGTAATTGGTTGTTGAACTGAGCTAATCCCAATTTGGAAAGCAAATTGACAAACTGGCAATGGATATGATGGTTCGTTTTGATATCTCTATCGAAGACATTCAATTGGGGCAGTGAAACAGCAAAGAAGTCATGTTCTACGTTCTGACTTTCTTGTGATTTAACCCAA
>NZ_JAWMPW010000077.1:0-694 GCF_033101115.1 Vibrio sp. TH_r3
AATAGTAAGAAATCCGGCTTCATGGTTTAGCTCTTTCGCCATATCTTCAAATCCTCTTGCACGCACCATTAATTCCCCTTTTCTGATTTTTGGATCAGATACCCCTTTTTGAGATAACTCTAATAAGGAAAAACTTTGGCCGAGTTCATTAGTAGCTATCGTATTAGCTAAATACTCTTTTTGATAAGCCTTTTGGTTTAATCTAGCCGTTAAAGTAGGATTAGAACAATACAAACTCTTTATCTTGTTTACCTGATTTAGATGATGAAGAACCGCTTCAATATTCCGTCTAAGTACTTTTCTAAGCTTCCGTAACCACCATTTATGATCACTATAACGCCCCATTTCACCCTGAATAGAACGCTGAACCGAGTTAAGTACAATACCTTGCTGTGTAATCAGTCCTTTAACGGACTCTATCGCTAAAGCATCGTTGAGATACTGACGACGAATAGCCAATACGGAAGTAGCTAAATGTTTAGCTTTTTCGCGTAAATCATTTTCGGATAGATTTAACTCAAGTTGGGTCAACGAGATAGACAGCTTATTTGCAATCTGGTCTGTCGTTATACGTAGGTAACTATTGCGCTCAAACTTGGTTGGCTTTGAGAGATACTCTTTAAGTAAAATTCTCTGGATTGCTACGGGAAAGCAAGAAAGCCTTTGCTGAACAAAGGCTTTATCATCTCGCTCT
>NZ_JAWMPW010000078.1:0-694 GCF_033101115.1 Vibrio sp. TH_r3
TATAGTAAGAAATCCGGCTTCATGGTTTAGCTCTTTCGCCATATCTTCAAAACCTCTTGCACGCACCATTAATTCCCCTTTTCTGATTTTTGGATCAGATACCCCTTTTTGAGATAACTCTAATAAAGAAAAACTTTGTCCTAGTTCATTAGTCGCTATCGTATTAGCTAAATACTCTTTTTGATAAGCCTTTTGGTTTAATCTAGCCGTTAAAGTAGGATTAGAACAATACAAACTCTTTATCTTGTTTACCTGATTTAAATGATGAAGAACCGCTTCAATATTCCGTCTGAGTACTTTTCTAAGCTTTCGTAACCACCATTTATGATCACTATAACGCCCCATTTCACCCTGAATAGAACGCTGAACCGAGCTAAGTACAATACCTTGCTGTGTAATCAATCCTTTAACGGGCTCTATCGCTAAAGCATCGTTGAGATACTGACGACGAATAGCCAATACGGAAGTAGCTAAATGTTTAGCTTTTTCGCGTAAATCATTTTCCGATAGATTTAACTCCAGTTGGGTCAACGAGATAGACAGCTTATTTGCAATCTGGCCTGTCGTTATACGTAGGTAACTATTGCGCTCAAACTTGGTTGGCTTTGAGATATACTCTTTAAGTAAAATTCTCTGGATTGCTACGGGAAAGCAAGAAAGCCTTTGCTGAACAAAGGCTCTATCATCTCGCTCG
>NZ_JAWMPW010000079.1:0-658 GCF_033101115.1 Vibrio sp. TH_r3
GATGTGACAAAAACGATTACTTATAGACGTTTTCAGAACCTAGTAAGTGAAGTAAGAAAGAAACTTCACGGCTAGCTGCACGGTAATCTGCACGTGCATGTTGCTTGACATTAAATACTCCTGTATCAACAAACAGGAGCGATAAAATGTCACAAGCAAGACTAGAAAAACGAGCATATACAGAGCAAGAAACAGCGGCTTATATTGGTATGAGTCGTTCTTTCCTTCGTCAAGCAAGAATGGAAGGGCAACGTAAGAACAGAACATTAGCACCACCATTTATCAAAATCGGTCGGGCGGTTCGTTACCTTAAAGAAGACTTAGATCGTTGGTTGGATAACCACACCAAATTAGATCACCTTTCTCAAGGAGGTGATTTCCATGCTTAGTTTAACCAAAGACCAAAAGAAACTGCTCAAATGGATGAACGAAGGGCATACATTTAAGGTTTATTCTGATTATAGCCCAAGGAAAGGAGATATCACTCCGCTTTCTAAACTTCCAGTACGGTTGTTTGATAAATCAATATATAAGCTATATCGATTAGGACTAATTACGTATGAGCCAGTAAGCGATTTCGGACAAAGGTGGGACGAGTTCAGCTTAACTCGTAAAGGTAAGGAGGTTGTATGCAAAATAGCATAAATCTCTCACAAAT
>NZ_JAWMPW010000080.1:0-626 GCF_033101115.1 Vibrio sp. TH_r3
GTGCCTACGACACATTGGAAGATGTGACTCAAGCTGCTTGCATGGCTCATGCTCGCCGTAAATTTACCGACGCTCAAAAAGCATCGCCGTCAAAGAAAGCAGGTAAACCTGAAAAAGCATTGAACTATATCGCCAAACTCTATGGTATCGAAAAGCAGGCGAAAGGCTTATCCGTTGCCGAGCGCCAAGCTTTAAGAAGACAACAAGCGCAACCTATCCTGAGTGAGTTCAAAGAATGGCTAGATACGCAAAATGTATTACCAAAAGGGTTGTTAGGTAAAGCCATAACTTACACTCAAAACCAATGGCCGAAACTACTCACTTATTTAGAAGATGGTAACATCAGCATCGATAATAATGTGACTGAACGGGATATTCGTCCCTTCACCACGGGCCGAAAAAATTGGATGTTCTCGACATCCGTTGGTGGAGCACAAGCCAGTGCCAACTTGTACAGCTTAGTGATGACATGTCGTGCCAATGACATTAATCCCTATTACTATTTCCAACACTTGTTCACCGAGTTGCCGAAACGCACTCCAACCGATGATATGTCGGATCTCATGCCGTGGAACATTGAAATCGGTGAAGCTGACTAAGGCTTCACTGGTTCATTAATCGCTTAC
>NZ_JAWMPW010000081.1:0-585 GCF_033101115.1 Vibrio sp. TH_r3
TCATCTAAGGCAATAATATTAGCATTTAAGATCAGTGCTTTAGCAATTTCAACCATTTGCTGTTGGCCCATAGAAAGCGTTTTTACCTTATCGGTTGGTGCAAATACCAATCCGAGCTTATCTAACTGAACTTGAGCTTGATGATTCATAGCTGCCCAGTCAATAACACCAGCTTTAGTCGGGAACCTCCCTAAAAAAATATTCTCCGCTACTGTCTGTTCTGGAACCAGTTGAAGTTCTTGATGAATAATACCTATGCCGCTGTTAATAGCTTCGATTGGTGATTGGAAGCTAACCGAAGTTTCATTGATATAAACTTCTCCCTCACTCGCTTTATGGATGCCTCCTAGTACCTTCATCAAAGTACTTTTCCCAGCCCCGTTTGCGCCGATTAACCCGTGAACTTCACCATGACCAATACGAAAGCTCACCTTGCTTAACGCTTTTACTCCTGGGAAATTTTTTGATATGCCGCGAAATTTGAGTTCATTTTTCATGAATAATCCCTTATTTAATCGGGGATTTAGCCCCGATTAATAGTTATTACATACCTAAGTCTGCTCGTACTTGTTCGTAATTCGCACG
>NZ_JAWMPW010000082.1:0-563 GCF_033101115.1 Vibrio sp. TH_r3
GAAAATGATCTACAACTTGATCGTTTCTTAATAAAATATTACTTGACCTAAATCAGGTTTCGCTACTCTTAGCTATTGGACACAGAATAAAAAATTCTTTATAAATCAATGCAACTCATGATTTTTCCCTGCTCTAGCTCTTGACTCTTAATATGACGCACCCCACCCGAGAATAATTAGAGACTAACAATGCACTTTTATCATCAATAAACACAACCAATCATTACACATTCATAAACAGGTCAGACCATAGGCAACAGTATACATAATCAATTCATTAACGTATGATTTGCGTAAATACATTACTTACAATAAAAACTGCTTAGGATTCATCATGTTATTAGAGCTATCATTTATTGGCTTTTTCACCTTTTCCTCACTTTTTTTGCTGCGAAAAGTCGCGAAAACAATAGGTTTAGTCGATAAACCAAATAAGAGAAAGTTACATAACGGCGCCATTCCACTTGTGGGAGGCATTGCGATCAGCCTATCTATCAGCCAGTACCTCGTTACTCACCCAGATGTTATTCCCCATAGTCAGATCTTTTTAGCCTCTATCGCAG
>NZ_JAWMPW010000083.1:0-562 GCF_033101115.1 Vibrio sp. TH_r3
CCTAATACGCAAGTGGAAGTTAAAGCTCTAATGAGTTTATCTGGGCATCCTTTTGCAGATTACCTTTTAGCTTGTTTTTACTATGCCAAAAAATCTTACGATAAAGCCGTTGTACTGTGGAAACGCGTAGTCGAGCAGCGTCCAGATTGTAAAGAAGTCCATCGTAATCTTGCAATTTTCTACGCTAATAAGCAGAAAGATGTAGCAACTGCTCTTAAGTTCATGGAGACGGCATGGCAGTTAGATAACAATGATGCTCGAGTGCTTTATGAATTGGATGATTTAAGAAAAATCGCTTTAGTTGATCCTAAAACACGGCTGAGGCTACTTGAACCTCATCAAAAAGTGATTGTGCAACGAGATGACTTGGTAACGGAGTTTATAACCTTACTTAACATCTGTAATGAACATGATAGAGCGCTAATTATCCTTAAAGAACGACATTTCACTCCATGGGAAGGAGGAGAAGGTCAGGTTACCGGGCAATATATTAACGCTCTGATACGTAAAGCTTGTTCTTTGATTAAAAAGGGTAAGTATGTCCTGGCGAAAGAAGCATTAA
>NZ_JAWMPW010000084.1:0-561 GCF_033101115.1 Vibrio sp. TH_r3
CTCACGTCGCCTTATCCTGAATTTTGGATACAACTCACCCTAGTCCACTCGACAAATGATCGTTCACGAAAAAGTCGATAGTGTTTGGCTTGCATCAAATGGCGACCCGATCGGAATAAGTTATTCACTACACCATGGCAACTCAAGAATCGTTGCGCTTGGCCATGAGACTTGAATCGCCGCATTTGTCTTTCTTGTTGTCTCGTGGGTTGATGAGACAACTCGCACCGATTGTTTTCATACTGAGTTGTAGAGTGTTCTATGCTTGGTAGAAGCTCATTTTTGGCAGCAGAATAGCTGGCTAATTTATCAGTCACCATCTTTAACGGCGTTGCGCCCTCACCTTTCAATAAGCACTTGAAAAATCTCAATGCCGCCGCTTTATCTTTCCGTTTCTGAACTAAAATATCTATCTCGTCACCATCTTGATCGACTGCTCGCCAAAGGTAATGTAATACGCCATTTATCTTAATGAACACTTCATCCAAATACCAAGTATCCCCGAGTTGACCACGGCTATTTTTGATCTCATTACAGTAAATGGCACCATACTTTTTGCAC
>NZ_JAWMPW010000085.1:0-548 GCF_033101115.1 Vibrio sp. TH_r3
CGTAAACACTCCCGTCATCAATTCGATATATGGTCCGTTATTGTCTGTTAACTGCCGGTCCCAAGCTTGCCCAAATTCACAATTGCCCCATGACCACTGTTTCTTTCCTGGGGAAATATGATGATTTGCGACGTGAAGTAAGCCGCCACTTTCCTCGTGACTATAGGCCCCAACGAAGTCATAGTCCGATTTCGCAGCCATATATGACGTAGGTACAGGCAAGTTCTTATAACGTGAAATATCGACACCAGCAGAGTAATCAACTTTATAATAAGTACCTGTCGCTATTGGAAAAGCACTAACATCACGCTTGCCATGGTCATAAACTGCTGTCACATCGGGTGGGAAAATACTCTGATGGTCATCACCACCTTTAACTGCCGGATTAGCCCACCATAGGAATTGCTGAGGCGTTGGATTTGAATTGTATACGCGACCGGTGATCTCGATTAGTGCTTTATTTGGATAGAGTTTAAAGCCCGTGCTTACTTGCAAACCATACATATGCTCAACTTCACCTAACCATACTTCTGCGCTACCATCGGCTA
>NZ_JAWMPW010000086.1:0-548 GCF_033101115.1 Vibrio sp. TH_r3
CAGCCGATGGTAGCGCAGAAGTATGGTTAGGTGAAGTTGAACATATGTATGGTTTGCAAGTAAGTACGGGCTTTAAACTCTATCCAAATAAAGCACTAATTGAGATCACCGGTCGCGTATACAATTCAAATCCAACACCTCAGCAATTCCTATGGTGGGCTAATCCGGCAGTTAAAGGTGGTGATGGCCATCAGAGTATTTTCCCACCAGATGTGACGGCAGTTTATGACCATGGCAAGCGTGATGTTAGTGCTTTTCCAATAGCGACAGGTACTTACTATAAAGTTGATTACTCTGCTGGTGTCGATATTTCACGCTATAAGAACTTGCCTGTACCTACGTCATATATGGCTGCGAAATCGGACTATGACTTCGTTGGAGCCTATAGTCACGAGGAAAATGGCGGCTTACTTCACGTCGCAAATCATCATATTTCCCCAGGAAAGAAACAGTGGTCATGGGGAAATTGTGAATTTGGGCAAGCTTGGGACCGGCAGTTAACAGACAACAACGGACCATATATCGAATTGATGACGGGAGTTTTTACA
>NZ_JAWMPW010000087.1:0-526 GCF_033101115.1 Vibrio sp. TH_r3
TCGGATACTTTATGACAACCGCGAGAAACCGATTGGTCTCTATTGATTCGACACCCTATTACCACTGTGTTTCTCGATGTGTTCGACGTGGCTTTTTATGTGGCATCGACCCATATACCCAACGAAACTACCAACACCGACGTGCTTGGATTGAGCAAAAAATACAATCCCTTTCCTCACTTTATTGTGTCGATATTTGCGCATACGCTATTATGAGCAATCATTATCATTTAGTTGTCCATCTTAATCGAGAGCAAGCACAAAGCTTATCACTGCATCAAATAGTACAACGTTGGGGCGAGCAGCATAAATTGCCAACACAAGTGAGCCGTTGGTTAGCTGGACAGCTCACTTGTGCCGCCGAAGAAAAAGCTTGTTTTGCCCTTATTGAATCCTGGCGGCATCGCTTGTGGAGCTTGAGTTGGTTTATGAAAGAACTCAATTATGACATCGCAGTACGTGCCAATGAAGAAGATACTTGTAAGGGCCATTTCTGGGAATGTCGCTTCAGTAGTCAAGCGCTTCT
>NZ_JAWMPW010000088.1:0-512 GCF_033101115.1 Vibrio sp. TH_r3
TTTTAGATAGCTTGATATGGTGCGGAAGGAGAGACTTGAACTCTCACACCTTACGGCGCCAGAACCTAAATCTGGTGCGTCTACCAATTCCGCCACTTCCGCATTATCATCTATCTAGTTTACCTTCTTGCTAATTAATAACGGCAAGAAAGTTAAAAATGGTGGCTACGACGGGATTTGAACCTGTGACCCCATCATTATGAGTGATGTGCTCTAACCAGCTGAGCTACGTAGCCATTTTGAACGAGCGAAACAATATAATATAAAGTAACGCTTTTTAACAGTACCAAAAGTACTTTTTATACTAATGATTGTAATATTTATTAAGTTTTATCTCATAAATATTTCAACCACTTTTAATATGGTTGGGTTATCTGCTGTTTTTAACAAGAGGAAACCAGGGAATGCTGGCATCAACTTTCTATTAACAAATATCTCAACCACTTATAAGATAGTTGGGCTACCTGCTGTTTTTAACAAGAGTGAACCAGGGAATGCTGGCATCAATTGTT
>NZ_JAWMPW010000089.1:0-510 GCF_033101115.1 Vibrio sp. TH_r3
ACTGTTTAACGTTTACGTCAACAGGCATATAGGTTGTCGGTCTGTGATGCTGAGGCCAATTGAATTCTATGCCTCCAGAAATCCAAGGACCAACAAGTCCAACCAAAGCAGGTTTAATAACATCGTTACAATAGACAAAATCGCGCTCATGAACTTTGTCATACGCTTTGTGGATTCGCCCACCAAGTTCCGGAAGAAGCATGATATAAATAAAGTCATTCTCAAGGAAAACCGCTCTATATTCCTCATTCACACATTCATTAGCGATTGAATCAATGACTCCATACGGATAAACAGAACCAGAAGAACCTTGATAAACACGTTTTTCCAGAAAAATAGGATTAGTATCAACCTTACCCACTTGATACGTGGGTAGTGTGACGGTTTCTATCCACACTCTTACATTATTTGCCATGATGACCTTCTGAAATTGATGGTGATGATTGCCAATAATGATAATATTATTCCAAAGCGGTGAACTGCGGGTTTATCACGCTGTTTAGTAAACAA
>NZ_JAWMPW010000090.1:0-492 GCF_033101115.1 Vibrio sp. TH_r3
CAGTCAATGATAGCGACACTAGCTCAGTTGGTAGAGCGCAACCTTGCCAAGGTTGAGGTCACGCTTTTAGTTCAAGAGAAAGCGAACCTCGTGTGTCGCTCCAAATTAAATTATTGACTTGTAGAGTCAATGATAGCGACACTCGCTCAGTTGGTAGAGCGCAACCTTGCCAAGGTTGAGGTCACGCTTTTAGTTCAAGAGAAAGCGAACCTCGTGTGTCGCTCCAAATTAAATTATGGACTTGTATAGTCGACGATAGCGACACTCGCTCAGTTAGTAGAGCGCAACCTTGCCAAGGTTAAGGTCACGCTTTTAGTTCAAGAGAAAGCGAACCTCGTGTGTCGCTCCAAATTAAATTATTGACTTGTACAGTCAATGATAGCGACACTAGCTCAATTAATAGAGCGCAACCTTGCCAAGGTTGAGGTCACGCTTTTAGTTCAAGAGAAAGCGAACCTCGTGTGTCGCTCCAAATTAAATTATTGACTTGTA
>NZ_JAWMPW010000091.1:0-488 GCF_033101115.1 Vibrio sp. TH_r3
GCAGAGCAAGGTGTAACCATTGTCGTCATTTCGAGTGAATTACCTGAAGTCATGGGTATCACCGATAGACTTTATGTGATGCGAGAAAACGAAATTTCTGCTGAATTCTTGCGCCATGAATATAGCGAAGAAAAAATATTATCTAAAGCATTCCCCGAGAAGGAGATTACCGTATGACGGCTCTTAATAAACCATTGAACGTTGAATCAAAAAATGAGGATTCAATTTTGAAACGAATCAGAGGAAGTGAGAATTTCAATATTATCGTTGTGTATATTATATTGTTTATCTCACTGTCGCTGTTCGTCCCGTATTTTTTCTCTGCTCGAAATATGCTCGGTCTTGGCTTGTCAATTTCCCAGATAGGAATGGTAGCTTGCACAATGATGTTCTGCTTGGCTTCCAAGGATTTTGATTTGTCTGTTGGGTCTCAAGTAGCCTTCTATGGTGTACTTACGGCGTTAGTCGTAAATGCGACCGGAAGCTTT
>NZ_JAWMPW010000092.1:0-472 GCF_033101115.1 Vibrio sp. TH_r3
CAGGGCAAGATTACGAAGCCCTTTGTCCTATAAGGACCTTTGAAAGATAATCGTTATTACGATTTGCCTTTTTCTGTTTTCGTTTGATCCCTGCTTTAAACGATTTTTCCTCAGTAAGAAGGTTAAGAGCTGCGTGGCGAACCAATGCTAAATTTTCTCCTGCTTGCTCCCGCCTTATACGACAACTATCTTCATTAAAACCAACATCTAAACGCCAATGCATTTGAACTTCGATACTCCAGTGCGCTCGTGATTTTTCTAATAACTCTTTAGCCGTCAATTTTGCAGAACTAATATATTGTCGAATAGTCATTCGTTCTGCTGGCCTATTGCCCTCTTGTCTCACCGAAACAACCACACCAAGTGTTTGAATGTTTTTCCAATCAAAAGCAATATCACCAAGTAAAGAAGTATCGTGTTCAACTAAAGCAAAGCGTGTTTCTGTCCGCCCGTGGCCTTTTTCTTGTATGCT
>NZ_JAWMPW010000093.1:0-467 GCF_033101115.1 Vibrio sp. TH_r3
CACGTATTCGACTTCGGCGTAATTTAGGTAGAGCCGATGGAAAACTTTGTCTACCCCCAACTAAAATGGCTCGTTGTTTCTCTAACTGTGAGCAAGCAATTACCCAATCTTTATCCGTTAGATTGAGTCTTTGTAAAATAGACGGAGTACGCGGATTTAGGCTCGCTTTGCCTTCTTTTAGCTTTTGACCTGACCACTCAACAAGTTCTAGGTAATCCATCAATCTAAACGGTATTCCTGGATGAGTTGTGTTGGTTGAACCACCAACGAAAGGAAATAAATTCGGCTCGGTGTGTTGTTGTTGATAAAGTGTCTTTAATCGACTTTTGATTGAAGTGTAATTGGAGGTATCGAGGGTTTTAGCGGTACCGGAACGGACGGGATTCAAGTCAGTGTAAGCCATGGCAGCAAGCAACGCTTTTTCATCGAGCAAAGCCTGACTTTTGTATCGACTTTCCCAAAAGTGA
>NZ_JAWMPW010000094.1:0-400 GCF_033101115.1 Vibrio sp. TH_r3
AAAAAGAACATGATTTGCGAATTGTAGCTCTGCTTGGAGTAGGAGATCTTCTGCCGATTCTTTAGCAAGAGACGCCCGAATAATATTTGGTGTAGCACCTTTAGCGTTAATAAGTGTAAGTACCAATAGCGCTTCGTGATTCATATTGAGAGACATATATAAACTAGCCACATGAACAGCATTTGCTTGCCTACATTGGCATAGGTCGATAAAGACTTGCTTCTCAGCATCTTGTTTTGTCAACAAATAATGATGCATCGCTAATCCGTAACCGAGAGGGAAACGTTCAAGTGATTCTTTTGCAAAATCAATCGCTTGGTCAGATTGGATCTTGTCCAATACCGCAAGCTTCACAAACGCCGCTTCATAACTCATGCCATTAAACTGAAGAGCTCGTTCC
>NZ_JAWMPW010000095.1:0-400 GCF_033101115.1 Vibrio sp. TH_r3
AGAACGAGCTCTTCAGTTTAATGGCATGAGTTATGAAGCGGCGTTTGTGAAGCTTGCGGTATTGGATAAACTCCAATCTGACCAAGCGATTGATTTTGCAAAAGAATCACTTGAACGTTTCCCTCTCGGTTACGGATTAGCGATGCATCATTATTTATTGACAAACCAAGATGCTGAGAAGCAAGTTTTTATCGACCTATGCCAATGTAGGCAAGCAAATGCTGTTCATGTGGCTAGTTTATATATGTCCCTCAATATGAATCACGAAGCGCTATTGGTTCTTACACTTATCAACGCTAAAGGTGCTACACCAAATATTATTCGTGCGTCTCTTGCTAAAGAATCGGCAGAAGAGCTCCTACTCCAAGCAGAGCTACAATTCGCAAATCATGTTCTTTTC
>NZ_JAWMPW010000096.1:0-377 GCF_033101115.1 Vibrio sp. TH_r3
GATTGTAGTTGATGAGTGTTCACACAGATTGATTAGGTTTAGAAAGTAAAGAGAGGGCTTTATGTTCATTTTTAAAATGAAGGTAAAGCAAAGTACCTGCTTAATTGTAGGTATTGTCGTAAAAGTACCCACACTTTTACAAGCCTGTGTCCCGTTCGTCTAGAGGCCTAGGACACCGCCCTTTCACGGCGGTAACAGGGGTTCGACTCCCCTACGGGATACCATTTTTAAACGCATTTTGTAGTGTCTTTAAAAATGGTTTTTTTCTTTAAATAGTATGAAACCTTTGCTCTTTAACAATTTGGAAAGCTGACGAATAATTCAGTCGTTTTTACTTTTAAAAAAGTAAAACAAAACAGCCCAAGGCTGACGATTGG
>NZ_JAWMPW010000097.1:0-352 GCF_033101115.1 Vibrio sp. TH_r3
ATCAGTTACTGTGACCGTTACATCGCTGTATTCGCCTGCACTCAAAGCAAAACTGATACCTGAGCCAGCAATTGGGCCGGTTACTGTTCCGTTTAAGGTGTAGCTGTATGTCCATGAAGCCGTATCGTCTGGCAATGCCACATTAACGGTACCGTCAGTAGTAATGTAATCGCCAGATACCCCTGTGTCTTCAGCCAGTGTTACCGTCGCCGCGGATGGCGCGGTGCTATCAATAGTGATCTGCGAATCTAAAGAAACGGTGGCGACAGTATCGCCGCTGCTACTGATCTCTTGTACTTTAATCGTATCGGCGCTGTAAGTGCCATCCGTCAGTTCGAAACTGTTACCCGAA
>NZ_JAWMPW010000098.1:0-350 GCF_033101115.1 Vibrio sp. TH_r3
CATTGCCTGTAAGGCGAATCAAGAAGACCAATGCACTGGGCACTTTTGGGAAAGTCGATTCAAAAGTCAGGCTTTGTTGGATGAAAACGCCCTCGCGGCCGCAATGACGTATGTTGACTTAAATCCGATTCGTTCTGGTGTAGCAAAAACAATTGAGGCGTCAGAATACACGTCCATTAAATTGAGGTTAGAGACACTCAACAGTGATGAGTTTACCCCACCGTGCTTGCATCCATTCATTGGTCAATCAGACAACAAAATGCACAGTGGTCTGCCTTTCAAATTACTCGATTATCTAGAATTAGTTGACTGGACAGCAAGGCAATTCCGAGAGAACAGAGCATCGATGG
>NZ_JAWMPW010000099.1:0-342 GCF_033101115.1 Vibrio sp. TH_r3
GCTGAGCCACAACATGACGGAACGCCTCACTGGCATCTTCTTTTATTTGTTGAAAAGCATCATTATGAAGAGATGGTAAATATTATGCGTTTCTATTCCATGCGAGAAGATAGTGAAGAGCAAGGGGCTTTAGACCACCGATTTACAGAAGTGAAAATTGACCCGGAAAAAGGTTCTGCTACTGGTTATATTGCTAAATACATTTCTAAAAATATTGATGGTAGCGATCTTGATTCCGGTATCTACGGAGAAGACCCACTTGATGCAGCAGCAAGAGTTGATGCTTGGGCGTCTTGCTGGGGGATCCGCCAATTTCAGCAGTTGGGGGGATGTTCAGTTACA
>NZ_JAWMPW010000100.1:0-342 GCF_033101115.1 Vibrio sp. TH_r3
CGTAACAGAACATCCCCCCAACTGCTGAAATTGACGGATCCCCCAGCAAGACGCCCAAGCATCAACTCTTGCTGCTGCATCAAGTGGGTCTTCTCCGTAGATACCGGAATCAAGGTCGCTACCATCAATATTTTTAGAAATGTACTTAGCAATATAACCAGTAGCAGAACCTTTTTTCGGGTCAATTTTCACTTCTGTAAATCGGTGCTCTAAAGCCCCTTGCTCTTCACTATCTTCTCGCATGGAATAGAAACGCATAATATTTACCATGTCTTTATAATGATGCTTTTCAACAAATAAAAGAAGATGCCAGTGAGGCGTTCCGTCATGTTGTGGCTCAGT
>NZ_JAWMPW010000101.1:0-317 GCF_033101115.1 Vibrio sp. TH_r3
CAGGGAAGTCATTATACAAGTAGGAAATATCGTCAATTACTTTGGCGTTATCGAATCAAGCAGAGCTTATCACGCAGAGGAAATTGTTGGGATAATAGTCCGATGGAACGTTTCTTCAGAAGTTTGAAAAGTGAATGGATCCCTGAAAATGGTTATCGTACTTTTTCTGAAGCTAAAGAACAGATTGTTCGGTACATTATTGGATATTACAGCCAGCTTAGGCCCCATCAATATAATGGAGGATTAACACCGAATGAATCGGAACGATTATTCTGGTTAAACTCCGAAATCGTGGCCAATTATTCTTGACCACTTCA
>NZ_JAWMPW010000102.1:0-282 GCF_033101115.1 Vibrio sp. TH_r3
CTGAGTTTTGACGTCTTATTTAGATAAGTTGACAGTACCGCGACAAGTAGCTTGAAAATCACCGCTTTCGTTCTTTAGCCAACAAATATTTTCCCGTTATGCGAGGCGTTACACTTCCATATACGAGCTAATCCGTTACATTCTAATTTAGCAATATAACTAACAAAGTTCTGTCCAAAAATTACTTAGAATTGTCGGTGTGGTGTACTCTATTTCTGAGGACAATAGGGGGTGTTTTGGTGAGCTTGCTCTCTGTTCAAAGAAAAGAGGCTGACGTTCCAA
>NZ_JAWMPW010000103.1:0-277 GCF_033101115.1 Vibrio sp. TH_r3
CCGAAGCACTTGAATTTCCAGTAAATTTAAATGAGGGGCGACTTGTCGGTCAAACTGACAACGATATTTATTATCTCTTGGGGCTAATCGAACACAAGTTGGGCGCATGTGAATCTTCAAAAGAAATGTTCCATCGCGCATTAGCTGGAGAGACAGAAATGACAGAAAGTCGTTATTACAATGATATGCCTGCGGACTATATGTTGTATCAAGCTTTAGCTGCTTATCAGCTTGGTCAGAAAGAGCGAGCTATCGATAAACTTAATGAAATGGCAGG
>NZ_JAWMPW010000104.1:0-277 GCF_033101115.1 Vibrio sp. TH_r3
TCGAAGCACTTGAATTCCCATTAAATTTAAATGAGGGGCGACTTGTCGGTCAAACTGACAACGATATTTATTATCTCTTGGGGCTAATCGAACACAAGTTGGGCGCATGTGAATCTTCAAAGGAAATGTTCCATCGCGCATTAGCTGGAGAGACGGAAATGACAGAAAGTCGTTATTACAATGATATGCCTGCGGACTATATGTTGTATCAAGCTTTAGCTGCTTATCAGCTTGGTCAGAAAGAGCGAGCTATCGATAAACTTAATGAAATGGCAGA
>NZ_JAWMPW010000105.1:0-277 GCF_033101115.1 Vibrio sp. TH_r3
GCTCTTTAACAATTTAAACCTATATCAATCTGTGTGGGCACTTGTTGATTGTAATCGACACGATTTTGTATCTTAGGATATACAATCACAACGGTATCAATGAACAACGTGACCTAATTTGATGACGGATACTTAGCTTTTAAGTTAAGGCTCTTATGTATCGAACACAGTTATTTAACTATCATTCTGTTGGAGTGATAGGAACTTTAAATACCATTTACGACTTGGTTTTTATCAAGCCGTAAAGGCAATTTGAAGTCAGTATTCATTGAGACCC
>NZ_JAWMPW010000106.1:0-276 GCF_033101115.1 Vibrio sp. TH_r3
CCTTTCGGCTGCGCCGACCCCTACCCAAATCAGTGTGATTTTGAGTATAAACTTGGTCGCTTTCCGTGGAGATTTTTCTCTTACCCTTTCGGGCTGCCCTGCGCTGTGTGTAAAGGCTTTCGCCCCCCATCCGAGTCACACAACACTAATCAATTATTCCTTTTCCGCTTATCCCCGTCTAGCAGCTACAACAGGGCGGTTTTATCGTGCATTTGCAAGTTATGATTAGTGCCTTTACCTATCACCTATCGGACTTCCCTTGGTCGGTGATTGATG
>NZ_JAWMPW010000107.1:0-258 GCF_033101115.1 Vibrio sp. TH_r3
CCGTAGTTGAGCTCTTTCATAAACCAACTTAAAGACCATAATCGTGTACGCCATATCTCAATGATTTCGTGACACTTTCTTTGCTCTGCTTGGCTGGTTAGCTGATGGTTCAGCCAACGTTGAATTAAATCGGGCAGTTTATGTTGAAACTGCCACCGTTGAACTATGCCTAACTGAGACAGTGCGTTAGCTTTATCGCGATTAATATGTACCACTAAATGATAGTGATTATGCATCACGGCATAGGCACAAATATCA
>NZ_JAWMPW010000108.1:0-258 GCF_033101115.1 Vibrio sp. TH_r3
CGATATTTGTGTCTATGCCGTAATGCATAATCACTATCATTTAGTGGTACATATTAATCGCGATAAAGTCAACGCACTGTCTCAGTTAGACGTAGTTCAACGGTGGCAGTTTCAACATAAACTGCCCGATTTAATTCAACGTTGGCTGAACCATCAGCTAACCAGCCAAGCAGAGCAAAAAAAGTGTCACGAAATCATTGAGATATGGCGTACACGATTATGGTCTTTAAGTTGGTTTATGAAAGAGCTCAACTACGA
>NZ_JAWMPW010000109.1:0-256 GCF_033101115.1 Vibrio sp. TH_r3
GTAATCCATCAATCTAAACGGTATTCCTGGATGAGTTGTGCGGGTTGAACCACCAACGAAAGGAAATAAATTCGGCTCGGTGGGTTGTTGTTGATAAAGTGTCTTTAATCGACTTTTGATTGAAGTGTAATCAGAGGTGTCGAGGGTTTTAGCGGTACCTGAACGCACGGGATTCAAGTCAGTGTAAGCCATTGCAGCAAGCAACGCTTTTTCATCGAGCAAAGCCTGACTTTTGTATCGACTTTCCCAAAAGTGG
>NZ_JAWMPW010000110.1:0-253 GCF_033101115.1 Vibrio sp. TH_r3
ACCACAAGGTGGTAGTGATTACTCATCACCGCATAAGCGCAAATATCGATACAATAGACAGTGGCGAGCATTTTGATGCGAGATTCAATCCAGTCTCGTCGATGCTCGTAACTTGTTTGTGAAAAGGCATCATAACCACATAGAAAAGAGCGGCGAACACAACGAGAAACGCAGTGATAATAAGGGGTGGCGTCAATGCAAACTTGTTGGCTTCTTGCAGTGGTCATGGATGCTTCCTGTGTTAGGTACCGCA
>NZ_JAWMPW010000111.1:0-251 GCF_033101115.1 Vibrio sp. TH_r3
AGCATTATCTAATGGTTCCACTATTAACTTGGAACCAAAACTATGAGCGAAAATCACCCATTCATGCATTTCAATATCATTAAAGATTACCGACAAGAAGCCAAGGTTGCGCATAAATTAACTGATATCATTCTGTTAACAATATGTGGTGTTCTTTGCGGTCAAGATGATTGGCAAGCGATTAGTTACTTTGGCGAAAGCCGGTTGGATTTTCTGAAACGATTTGGGGATTTTTCATCGGGCGTACCTTC
>NZ_JAWMPW010000112.1:0-235 GCF_033101115.1 Vibrio sp. TH_r3
CCTGGCGATGTCCTACTCTCACATGGGGAAGCCCCACACTACCATCGGCGCTATTGCGTTTCACTTCTGAGTTCGGCATGGGTTCAGGTGGGTCCACAATGCTATGGTCGCCAAGCAAAATTTTAAAATTCGGAAAGCTAATGATAAAAGTCTCTACACATTCAATGTTCTTTATTTGAGTCCGCGACCTACATGGATGTAGGAAGTGCAGTAAATTGTCTGGAACAATTTCTGC
>NZ_JAWMPW010000113.1:0-232 GCF_033101115.1 Vibrio sp. TH_r3
GTATTTCGTATTCTAATTAGGTGAATTGGACCCGATTAGAAGTTGTAACAATTAAGCTAGGGTACTTAATTATTTCAGTGAAAATTAAACTATTAATATCACTTTTTAAGATAATTGAGCTAAATGCTATTTTCATATTGTCGATTAGCAAATATCTCAACCACTTATAAAATAGTTAGGTTACCTGCTGTTTTTAACAAGAGTGAACCAGGGAATGCTGGCATCAATTGTC
>NZ_JAWMPW010000114.1:0-228 GCF_033101115.1 Vibrio sp. TH_r3
CACAAACCAGTCTTATACTGGCGTAGGGAGGGGAGATACTATTTTCATTAAGATTTTATTCGAGTTTATATAAGTGAATTTTAGTTCGATCAAATGCCGTTTTTGCTAGGATCAGGCTATTCGCAGAGCCTATGGCTGTTGCTCGTTTTTGTTCCAATCGCGAGCAGACATGTAACCAGTTTTGTCGGTTGATATTCAATCGTTGTAGGATCGGGGGCAAGGTTTCAT
>NZ_JAWMPW010000115.1:0-222 GCF_033101115.1 Vibrio sp. TH_r3
TACAAGTCAATAATTTAATTTGGAGCGACACACGAGGTTCGAACTCGTGACCTCAACCTTGGCAAGGTTGCGCTCTACCAACTGAGCTAGTGTCGCATTGATAACTTGAATTGCTTTCAAATTATCGAAATTTGGTTGCGGGGGCTGGATTTGAACCAACGACCTTCGGGTTATGAGCCCGACGAGCTACCAAGCTGCTCCACCCCGCGTCCATGTTGTTAT
>NZ_JAWMPW010000116.1:0-220 GCF_033101115.1 Vibrio sp. TH_r3
ATAACTCAATCTCGGTTATTGAAAAGCACAAAGCAAGTATGGGTCTGTAGCTCAGCTGGTTAGAGCGCTCGCCTGATAAGCGGGAGGTCGGTGGTTCAAGTCCACTCAGACCCACCAAATTGCCTTACCTAAAGAAAATTTCATCCTAAATGAGTTATCACAAGCCACACCCACTGATGGGGTTATAGCTCAGCTGGGAGAGCGCCTGCCTTGCACGCAG
>NZ_JAWMPW010000117.1:0-211 GCF_033101115.1 Vibrio sp. TH_r3
ACAGGCCGGTATTCTAACCAACTGAACTACCACTCCACATGGTATTTGTTACGCTTAATAAAGCCTTATTGGTCAGCTTTATTAAGTTTTGTCTGCCTCTTTTCTAAAAAGAGGTAAACGAATAAAAACCTGGCGATGTCCTACTCTCACATGGGGAAACCCCACACTACCATCGGCGCTATTGCGTTTCACTTCTGAGTTCGGCATGGGT
>NZ_JAWMPW010000118.1:0-205 GCF_033101115.1 Vibrio sp. TH_r3
TGTACCCATCCGAGAGTAAATAACCAGAGTAACCCGTTAGGAATTCGCGCACGCAAGCACCCGCTCGACTTGGCTGGTAATCATAGATAACAACGGGATTTTGAGTGAACTCACCACTACGGTAAACCCACATATACGATTTAGATTGTGCCTTTTTATCTTCTTCTCGAAGTACTTGCACCGTAGTTTCATCAGCGCAGATAAG
>NZ_JAWMPW010000119.1:0-202 GCF_033101115.1 Vibrio sp. TH_r3
GTAAGCGGTTAACGAAACCCACCTATCAATAAAAATCTAGCTTCGCCATAGTATCTTTTTTAAAGGAGATATTATGAATCAAGAACAAAAACGTCATCACTGGGCTCAGATACTTGAGCAACAACAAAACAGCAACTTGACGATTAAACAGTTTTGCCTCGATAGTGCCATTAACTATCAAACCTTTCATTACTGGTGTAAA
>NZ_JAWMPW010000120.1:0-201 GCF_033101115.1 Vibrio sp. TH_r3
AGTGCCCAACACTTTTACAAGCCTGTGTCCCGTTCGTCTAGAGGCCTAGGACACCGCCCTTTCACGGCGGTAACAGGGGTTCGACTCCCCTACGGGATACCACTTCCTTTTGTGAAGTACTTAGGGTCGTTAGCTCAGTTGGTAGAGCAGTTGACTTTTAATCAATTGGTCGCAGGTTCGAATCCTGCACGACCCACCATT